>CAYQZH010000006.1:41646-43730 GCA_964421865.1 uncultured Phycisphaera sp.
CGCACCGTGACGCTACGGATTTTCCGGCCCGCCAACCGGGCATCGCCGCCGCAACCGCACCAAACGATCACCGTCGCCGCGGTCGCCGTCGCCGCTCCGATGCACCGCCATCCTCGTCGGTTCCAACGCATGGGCGCAGTCTAACGCCGCCCGCAAGCCGTGCCAACCGGCGATCGTCGTCCCGCGGCCGGCTTGTTGCTCCGCGACTCGACGGCTAGACTCTCGATGGCGGGAGGCGTTGCGGACGGTGGCGGAATACAACTCCAATCTCTGGGCGCCCTGGCGAATGGAGTACATCCGTTCGCTGGCCGACGATCTCACCGACGAGGGCTGCTTTCTCTGTGGTTATTGGCGTGAGCCTCGCGACGATCGAAAAAACCACGTCCTGTGGCGGGCGGCCTCCACGTTCGTGGTGATGAACCGTTTCCCGTACACCAACGGGCACCTGCTGGTATCGCACGCTGCGCACAAGGCCGAGCTTTGCGAGCTTAGCGACGACGACCTGATGGGAATGACCCGCACCATCCGCGACGGCGTCGCCGTCCTTCGAGCGGCCCTCAAGCCGCAGGGCTTCAACATCGGTTACAACGTGGGTCACTGCGCCGGCGCGGGCCTGCCGGGGCATCTCCACGCCCACATCGTTCCCCGCTGGTCGGGCGACACGAACTTCATGGCCGTCATCGGCGACGCCCGGGTGGTGCCCGACTCGCTCGACGCCTTGTACGCGGAACTGACGAAGGCCGCCGAGGCCGCCGGCTTGAGGTGCCGCGAGGCGACGTAGACTCCCGTTATGACTGAAATGACCGCGATCGAGCGCGTCTCCGCCGTTCTGGCGGGTGAACGACCGGATCGACCGCCGGTCAGCTTCTGGCATCACTTCCCGCCCACGGCGGCTTCAGGCCACACGGCGGTTGACGCCCACTTGCAACACCTCCGTCGTTTCGATCTCGACTTCCTCAAAGTGATGAATGACAACCCGTACCCGACGCTTCGCGCGGTGCGTACGGCGGCCGACCTCCGCGACCTCCCGGTGCTGCGCGGCGACGAGGAGGGTTACGACAAGCAACTTGCACTCCTTCGGGCGTTATCGGCGGAGTTGTCGGGAAGGGTGTTGACGGTGACGACGGTGTTCAACTCGTGGGCCGTCTTGCGGAGAATCGTGATGCCGCCGGTCGATGATCGCCATCACCCGCCGACCCTGCACGGTCCGCCGACGCCGATGGATGTGCGTCTAAGCGCCTTGCTGGCGGAGGACCGCAGCGCGGTGGGAATGGCGCTGGATGCCATCGCCATGTCGCAGGCCAACTTCGCCCAGCGCTGCCTGGAAGCCGGCGCCGACGGAATCTTTCTGAGCGTTCGCGACGATTGGGCCGATACGCCGGGCAACGGGCTTTCCACCTACGACGAGATGGTACGCCTCGGTGACGGGCAAATCCTGACCGCCTCGCGCGGCGCGAGGTTCAACATTCTTCACGTATGCGGGGTTCCTCGGGATTTCGAGAGTTTCGCGGCCTACCCCGTTCATGCGATCAGTTGGGCCGACCGGGCCGCGGGACCGGCGATCGGCGAGGTGATCGAGCGAATCAAGCCGGTCGTTTGCGGCGGCGTGGACAACCTCGCCACACTCCCCAAGGGTACACCAGCCTCCGTCGCCGCCGAAGTGCGGGACGCCATCGCTCAAGCCGGTGATCGCCCCATGATCGTCGCCCCGGGTTGTACATACGATCCCGATGTGGTACCACCACGCAACTTGGACGCGATCGGTCAAGCGCTGCGCGGGGCGGGTTCGCCGGCGTAACTGCGGCGTCCAGGCGCGACTCCGAGCCGCGGGTTTCTGGGAAATCAGAGCATGGAACGGACGTTAATCATCCTCAAGCCCGATGCGATCCAACGCCGCCTCATCGGCCGGGTCATTCAACGCTTCGAGGACAAGGGCCTCGCCGTCGTCGCCGTGAAGTTGATGCGCATCGCGCGGGAACTGGCCGAGCGACACTACGCTCCCCACAAGGGGAAGCCCTTTTATCCCGGTCTGATCGACTACATCACCTCGGGGCCGGTGGTGGTGATGGTGCTGCAGGGCGAGC
>CAYQZH010000007.1:0-40111 GCA_964421865.1 uncultured Phycisphaera sp.
CCACAAGCGCAACGCCGGAGCTACAACCTGGCTCAGAAAGGGCCAAACCCCAGGTGCGAGACGGGAGTCTCGCACGGGCGGTTCTGTCCGTTTGACCGCTCCATGCCTGTCGCGGTTCTGATCGGCGGGCGAAGCCCGCCCTACTCCGTGCCTGCGTGCCTTTGTGCCTTCGTGCCCTGTTCAGAACACCTCTGCCTGCGATTGTCCGCCGTGTTCGGGGTTGCCGACGAGACGCTGGGTGCCGAGGTCGATCCACCAGTCCGTCATTTCCAAGGGGATTTGGCCGAGCGGGGCTTGGCGATCCTCGGGGAGGGCGAGCACCTGGGTGACGCAGTCGCGGCCTTGGACGATAATCCGAACGGTAGCATAAACGCCCAATCGGATCGGCCCGGTGACGGTGCGCGATTCCTTGTCCTGGAGGAACGCCAGGCCGAGCTGCGCGACGAGCCAGGCCGGCATACAGAAGAAGGTCGCGCCGGAATCGACCAAGGCCGGCACGGTCACGCAACGGACCTAGGCTTCGGCGATCTCGCCCCGCCCGGCGCGCAGACGGTCCTCATAATTCTCGACGACGACATCGACGACGATTCGTCCCACGCTTGCGCCTCGCTTGGGCTCCGCTACGGATTGGACCATCACGACACGTCGCCGGGATTATACCGAATCCGAACGGAATTTTACCCTCACCCCCAACCCCTCTCCCTGGTAG
Source organism: uncultured Phycisphaera sp. (assembly GCA_964421865.1). GTDB lineage: Bacteria > Planctomycetota > Phycisphaerae > UBA1845 > UBA1845 > SBAX01. The sequence continues at coordinate 710 of CAYQZH010000007.1, forward strand.
GGAAAGGGGGAGTAGTTGGAGGGGGTCGCGCTTACCCGGCATTGAAATGCCGGGCTACTTTCGAGCGTCCCTACTGGGACGCCGACCGGCCCGTCGCTCACGCTCGCGATCAGAGCACCGGGCTCGCGCCCTTGTTGTTCTACACATCTCGGATCGATTCTTTGCACGGGGAGGGGATTGGTCAACGATGTAAAGATAGCGAAGCAAGGACGCTTCGTCTAATCGGTCTATGGAGTAGCAGGATGCTGTCTTTATGGGCGCAGGACGAAATGGCGACGGCGGAACTCGATGACAAGCGATGGAACGAGCGGCGGACTCGAATCATCTCGGATCTTGGGAGCCGCTCCACGGCCAGTATCCCGGCGGGCTGCGGCGGTCATGCGGAGATGACGGCTGCTTATCGCTTCTTCGACAACGACAAGGTGACTTGGGAGAAGATTCTTGAGCCGCATTAGGAGCGGACCGGTCAACGGATCGCCGGGCAGGACGCGATTCTGCTTGTGCAAGACGCCTCGGAAATCGATGTGACTCGGGCGCCAGTGCAAGGGGTCGGTGCGGGGCCGTTGGATGGCTCGGCGCGATTCGGTGCGTTCTTGCATTTACTGGAAGCCTTCACGCCCCATGGAACCCCTTGGGGTGGGGTGTGGTCCGACATCTGGGCGCGCGACGAGCCCGAGGAACGGCCAGCCTCGAAATCCGACGAGGACAAACGCCGACAACGCAGAGTGACGCCGATCGAAGAAAAAGAGAGCTACCGTTGGCTGCAGGGGCTGCGTCAGGCTGGTGAAGTAGCTCAAGAGTCACCGGGCGTCACCTGTGTCTGTGTGGGCGACAGCGAGGCCGACATCTACGAGTTGTTCGACGAACCGCGAGGAGATCAAAACCCGGTGCATTGGCTGGTTCGCGCTGGTCACGAGCGGACGTTAACGCAGGAATCGGACGGGTCGGGGTGGCGGATTAGCGATGCGTTGCCGGCCGCACCGGTACTGTTCACGCATGCGATTTCCGTGCGGGGTCGCAAGGCCAAAGTATCGTGTGAGATGCGAACACGTCGCCAACCTCGCGAGAACCGAGCGACGGAAGTTGAAGTGCGTGCGGCCCCGGTGACGCTGCGTCCTCCGCGGCGGCCCGACCGCGTGTTGTCACCCGTCACCGTCAACGTGGTGTTGGTTCGCGAGATTGATCCGCCCGAGGACGACGCGCCGGGGGAGTGGATTCTGGTGACGACGCTTCCCATCGGCGATGTCGAACAAGTGCGTCAGGTCATTCAATATTACACGGTCCGCTGGATGATCGAGGTGCTGTTTCGCACGTTGAAGTCCGGCTGCCGCGTAGAGCAACGGCGGTTTCAGCCTATCGATCGGTTGCTCCCCTGCCTGGCGGTGTATCTGATCGTCGCTTGGCGAACGTTGTTGGCGTGTCGCCTTGCCCGTAGTTGCCCGGACATCGATGGCGAAGCGGGGTTCGAACCGTCGGAGTGGCCATCGGTCTGGACGGCGGTCCATCGCCAGGCGCCAGCGCAGACTCCGCCTCGCCTTGAGGTCATCGTACGCCTGATCGCCCAACTGCGCGGCTACGTGAACCGTCCAAACCGCCGCGACCCGCCGGGGCCTCAGACGATCCGGGTTGGCCTCCAACGCATGCGCGACCTCGCTTGGGCCTGGGATAGCTTCGGCCCCGGAGCCGATCCATGACTTGTGGAGAACAACAAGGGCTCGCGCCCCCTGTGAATGAACCTCTTTCCCGATCGTCAAACAGTCTAGCCGGCTCAAGCGGGGATGCAACTGTAGAAAACCGAAGTCGGGTCTGCCGGCTCGGTTTATAGGACGCTGAAAGGATCCTGCGGCGCCAGCGACGTCCGTCCAAGCTCCTCGTAGCTTCGCAAGTCTAACAAACGGGGTACCTAGCCCTCTTCTGGGAATTATCGGCACGAAGGACGCGGCACGCCCTCACGAACCCTCGAATCGCGAGCGGTCGTTCGGTACCGGTTCGATCCCCGTGTTGTAAACGTTGGGTCGATACTGAAACGGAAGATGTCGGCTCAGTCAGTATGACGTTACGATCGTCGGCGGAGGGATTGTCGGGCTCGCCACGGCGCTCGCGCTCTCGGAGCGAACGACATGCGCGTTGGCCGTCGTTGAAGGCGAGTCCACACTTCCCATGGCTCCGCCATCGGAGACAGATATCGGCAAACTCAGGAAATCACAAAGAAAACGGTACACAGATACGATCATCATTGCAACGCACTGGGCCTGTGACACACCTGGGTTCGGTTTCGGAAATACCCCCGGGCCAACTACGGGGTTTCAAACAAGGGTCGTCAGCGTTCGCATGTTGGTGAGCGACTGCGTATAATAGACGACGTTCGCGGCGGCAGGGCCGATAAGCGGGGATTCGAGTCCAGCACGAAGCCCGCGGACCTCCAGTTGTCGGCGGATGGGGGGCGACATGCAGTTTCGTCTGTTCTTGTTCGTTGCGCTGTCGGCGGGTGCCGGAGTTCCGGCGGCGATGGCCGAGCCCCCCCCGACAGCGGGCGCCCCCGTCGAGCCCGTCGCGGGCGGCGGACCGTCCAGACTTCACCCGGCACTCCTCCGGCAGTTCGCAGGCCGCGAGGTGGATCACCAAGTCAAGGCGTGGGTTTTTTTTGAGGACACGAAAGGCTTCGCCACGGACGCGCAGCGAAAGGTTGCTCTGCGTGATCTTCGCTCCACGTATCACCCGCGTTCGGCTCAGCGGCGTCGCCTGCGGCGTACCGACCCCGGCCTTTTCGACGTCCGTGATCTGCCCGTGCCGACGCGATACGTGGAGGCCGTCCGTGCCCTGGGCGTCCGCGTCGGCGTGGTCAGTCGGTGGGTCAATGTCGCAAGTGTCTGGGGCACCCGACGGCAACTCACGGAGATGGCCCGCCTACCCTTTGTGAAGGAGATTCAACCGGTTCGCCGGGGAAGCAAGCCCGATCCGGTGAACGTTCGCGACACGGGGGGTGTCGCGACGGCGGCGGGGTTCTACGGCGAATCCGAGGAGCAATTGATGCAGATCAATTTGATTGCCCTTCACAACGCGGGCTTCACCGGTGCAGGCGTCATCGTCGGCATTCTGGACACGGGGTTTCAACGGACGCACGACGCTTTCAATCAGTCGGGACATCTACTTACGGTGGTCGCGGAGCACGACTTCATCAACCACGACGACAACACCGCGATCGAACCGGAAGACCCGCCCGGTCAGCACAGTCACGGCACGCGGATTCTCGGCACCCTGGGCGCCTACCTGCCCAACACGCTCGTGGGCGGCGCGTACGACGCGTCGTTCATCCTGTGTAAGACCGAGGACATCACCTCGGAGACTCCCGTCGAGGAGGACAATTACGTCGCGGGGTTGGAGTTCATCGAGGCCAACGGCGGCGACATGGCCACCGCGTCCCTGGGCTATATCGACTGGTACACGCAGGCGGACCTAGATGGACTAACGGCCGTCACAACCATCGCGGTCAACACGGCCACCGCCAACGGCGTGCACTGCTGCAACGCCGCCGGCAACGAGGGTCACGATGCCAATCCCCTCACCGCGCACTTGATCGCACCGGCCGACGCCCTCAAAGTGCTGACCTGCGGCGCGGTGGACAGCACGGGTTTGATCGCGTCGTTCAGCTCCGACGGTCCCAGCGCCGACGGCCGGGTGAAGCCCGAAGTGCTGGCCCGGGGCGTCAATACGCGCACCGTCTCATCCTCCGACAACACGACCACCTCGGGATTGAACGGGACGTCGTTGTCCACGCCGCTGGTCGCTTCCGCGGTCGCCTGCCTGATTGAGGCCCACCCGGACTGGACGGTCGATCAGATGCGCCGGTATGTGCTCTGCACGGCCAAGGACTACGTAGCCAACCACACGTACGATGCCAAGTATGTCCGCGGGTATGGGATCATCGACGCGATGGCGGCGGCAGCCGGTGATTGCAACGCCAACCTCGTTTCCGATGCTACCGACATCGCCAACGCGACCAGCAAGGATTGCAATGTAAACCGCATTCCCGATGAATGCGACATCGCCGACGGGCGAAGTCTGGATGCCAACGGCAACGGAATCCCTGATGAATGCGTTCTGGCCGATGGGGTACCAACGCTGTCAAACTGGGGAATGCTCGTTGCAACGCTGGCCCTGCTTAGCGCGGGGACGATCGTGCTTCACCGCCGCGGGGCGAAGTGTTCCCCTACGGTCCCTTCCCGAGAGGCGGCCCGCGGTGGAGTCGATCCGGCTCCAGGGCTCGGAAGGCCACGCATTCCCCGTGGCCGATTCGACCACGCACCGCCATCGCCATGACCAGCCTGTGCGTATCCAAGGGCGGCGTAAACCGGGATCGCAAAGCCAACGCCGCTACGACGCCAAGGAGTGAAACTACAGGCAACCAGTCGTACGGCGTCAACAGGGCCGCACCGATCCGTGAAAGAATCCGAGAAGGACACGGCTCGACAAAGATGCACGAGGCCAGCAGCGCGAAAGCCGGCACGGCGGGCAGGGTGTATCTGGTCTTTTCGCCTGTGGGAACGGCGGCAACTTGTGGGACCGAGTTTCCCGTCGGTCACGGGGCCCTTTCGCCAGTCAGCTCTGACGCCTGCGTGAACACCACCAGTTCATCCTCCGCGTCCTCATGGAAGCGTTGTAGCCGGAACACCTCGCGGCAGTTCACTTCCGTCCGGCGTGACAACAGGTCGTACTGCCCGGCTGAGACAATGAAATAGGCCGGCGGATTGTCTTTCAATCGCTCCTGCACGCGGCGCGCGATCTCCGCATACACGCTCTCGGAGACCTCGCGACGGCCTTCTCGCAAGCCGGCCATGTCGATTTCGTTGATGAGCCGGCGGATCTTGAGGTCATGATAGAATTGGATGGAGAAGCTCTGCCGGCCGTCCACCCAGTAGATCGCATCGGTAGCTCCGATCCCGTGTTCGCGGAACGCCGCGGCGAGGGCGTCGGCCTCGGCGTTCAACCCGGCGGCCTTCCCCAGCGCCGGCCAAATCACCAACGCCGCCACCGGCACTCCCTGATTGAGCAACGCGAACGATGACAGCCGTCGGTCCCGCGGATACGCCCAACAGGCCGCCGTCCACACCAGGAAGACCGCGACAACCGCAATCGAATACGGCACAAAAAGTCCAGCGTACTTTTGCCGAACCATAACGCCTCCCGCAATCCCCCCAACGGCGAGCAGCGCGGGCAAGACGCGACACGCGACCCGAGCGCCGCGCCCCGCAGTGGAAATGACGCCGAAGAACAGTCGGTCGATCACCGGCGCAAGCAGCAAACAGTATGCGGGAATGATGGACAGCAGGTGGTGAGGCCGCTTGAACGCCGACGCATTCAAGAACGAGGTCCCCACGAACGCCCAAGTGAACGCCTAGGCCAGTCCGCGGCGCTGGGCGGCGTAGCGCGGCAGGAACGGGGCCAGAACCGCCTCCGGGATCGACAACATGAACGGCAGCGTCAAACCGAAAATGAAGGGCACGTAATACCAAAACGGGCGGGTCTTGTCGCTCAGTTCCCCGGTGAAGCGACTCAGGTACTCGATCCGCCACAGCCCCAGCGCATTGTCGACCCGGGTGGACACGTACGCCGGCCATGCGCCGACGACGATGAGGAAGACAGCGATTCCCGGCAAAAGCCACAGCGTCCGCAGACCCGCGATCTGACCGACCAACGCATGGAACAGCCGGCCAATGGACCCTCCGGGCGCCTGCTGTCCCCCGGTCCCTAGAGCCAGAAGGGGCGCGGTCAGGAACCAATAGGCGAACAGCGACACACCGACCGTCGCTAAAGGAAGCGGCGTTTTCGCCATCATCGCCATCGCGAACACGAAGTAGAACGCGGCCATTGACCATCGGCTCGGCTGCTCCTGCATCGCCCCGCGCCAGAAGCATGCGAACGCGAGGGCGGTAAAGAACGTCAGCATCATGTCGACCTGCGCATTTCGTGAATACGTGACCGTAGCCGCACAGCCCGCGCAGATGAACCCGCCGACCAGGCCCGCCCGCCCCCCGTAGAGCATGGAACCCAGCCAAACGACGACCAGAACAGTGCCGATCCCCGCCAAAGCCGACGGAAGGCGTGCCGAGAGGGGGGTGACCGGCGGCGCCCCTTGCGGACTTCCTACGAGGGACGATGCGGCGCCGATGGACCAGATTCCCAAAGGCGTCTTGCGGATGCGCGGCGTATCGTCGACGTAGGGGATCAAGCAGCGCCCCGTTTGCAGCGCGTTGCGAGCCGCCAGCGCGTTGATGCACTCGTGGTCCCCCATCGGCGGACCTTCATGCAGCCCCACGAAACACGTTAGCACCGACATGGCGATCAGGGCAACAAGGGCGAACAAGCGATGGTCGCGCGAAGAAAACTCGGTCGGTGCATGATTATCGGCTGAAGAACCGCCCGCAGGCCTAACGGCGTCATTCATCGGCAGTACCTACCATGGCGGTACCCCCGTGACAGGGGGTCCACCGCGAGGAATCGTAACGCGAGCGCCAACATGACGGCGGCCAAGTTCTCCATGTCCGCGTCGGGCGTCCGCGACCAAAACAGAAGCCCATAAGACGTGAGAAGAACCGCCGCGGCGATGCGCCCGGTTTGCGCGGACCACAACCGGCGGCCGATCCAAAGCGTCGCCGCGACGGCCGTCAGACCCGCGACCGCGCTCGGAAATCGCGCCGCCCACTCGTCGACTCTGCCCGAAATCGCGGCCGCCGCAGCCACAAGCCAGTAGGTCAGCAGCGGCTTGTCAAAGTACGGTTCTCCCCCGATCGTGGGGTGAAAGAAATCTCCGGTGAGGAACATTTCCCGCGTAATTTCAGCCCAGCGACCCTCCGAACGCCAAAGGCTCCGCTCGCCGAGCGCGGTGAACAACAGCACACCGCCGAGCATGAGGATCGCCCAATCCGGCCATCCCCATCGCACGGGCTGCTGGTTCGCAACGATCCCGGGATCCTCATCGCGGCTCACTTACGGCTTCCTTCATCGTTCCGCTTGATGTCGACCGCTTCCGCCGTGGTCAGCGTTCGACGGTCGCGATCCGACCGGGAACCGCGGCGCTCGATTCGGACGCGTGCCTGTACGGCGTCTCCCACGCGCAGGTCGGCGAGCGTCGCCCGCCTGCCGTTGACCGTGATCGTGCAGGTCTCAGGAATAGCCCCATCGAACTGGCGCGTCGCACGGTTGGCCGGGTCGATCATCTCCAGTTTCGCCGTCCGCGCCGCGGGATCGACGGCAACCACCGTCCCGCTCGCCTCGTGCACAAAATGTCGGCTGGAAGTACGTAGGAACTCGATCGGCGTCCCTATTCGCCGGGCGAAAAAGTTTCCCGCGCCGAACTCGAACGCGTGCACTGGACTCCAGCCCCCTTTCATGGCGACTGGAACTATGTCATCACGCCGCGATGATTTGTAACCTTTATTTATGTACGACTCCTAAGGAGGCGAGCCACCCTTGGATTGACGCGCGTCGCCGCACTGACCATTGTTCTCATACTCGGCGATCTTCTGCAGCCGCCGGTCGTGCCGGCCGCCCTCGTAATCGGTTCGCAGCCAGACATCGACCAGGCGACGCATGAGTTCGTTGCCCAGCAGGTCGGCCGGCAGGCACAGGACGTTGGCGTCGTTATGACGGCGGGACATTTCCGCGGTTAGTTCGTCGTGGCACAAGGCCGCTCGAATCCCCTTCACCTTGTTGGCGGTCATGGACATCCCGATCCCCGTTCCGCAGAAGAAGATGCCGCGGTCGTTCTTTCCCGAGGCGACCGAGGCCGCCCCCGCGAGTGCGTGGTCGGGGTAGTCGCAGCTTGCGGGGCTGTCGCAGCCGAAATCAACGACCTGGTGCCCCGCCGCCTTGAGAAAGGCCTTGATCTGTTCCTTGGCTTGGAAGCCCCGGTGGTCGCTCGACACAGCCACGTTCATACGATCACCTCCTGCAAGCGGGCGCGCAAGCCCCGCTCCACGGTTTGAGCGCAGCGTTCGTAATCTTCCTCCGCGCCGCCCATCGGGTCGCGCACGTCGTCATTGCCCAGCAGCAACAACACCCGCGACTCGGCCGCGGGGACCATCTGCACGATGGTGTCCCGGTGAGTCCGCATCATCGCGAAAATGTAGTCGCATTGCTGAATGATCTCCGCGGAAAGGGCCGTCGAGACATGGTCCGACAGGTCGATCCCGCGCTTGGCCATCACCTTAATCGCGTGCGGCGACGCCCCGCCCGTGCCACCGCTGGTCCCCGCGGACTGCACGACTACGCCGCGGGCGCGCAACTCGGACGGCTTGCAGCCCAGCCGCGCAGCCAGCATTTGCTCGGCCAGACCCGCCGCCATCGGACTGCGGCAGGTGTTGCCCGTGCAGACGAACAACAGCCGCACCGTCGATAACCGCTCGACGATGCCGGCATCGTACACTCCCTCACGAACGACCTCATACGAGGAGCCCGTCACACGCACGATGGTCGACGGCTTCGCATACTTGGTACGACCGGAATCGATCAGAAGGTCTATTTTTCCGTCCAGGTCGCGGAGGACCTCGCCTCCCGTACGGGGCGGCGAGCGGCCCGCGAGGTTGGCGCTGGCGGCGACGATCGGCGCGTCCACCGCGCGAAGCAACCGCTGGGCGACGCCGTCGTCCGGGCAGCGCAGGCCGATGGTGTGATCGTAGTACATCGCCTCCGCGGCTTCCCCGTTGCGTCCGACCATTACCGGCGCCGAGGACGGGTCGTCGACGGTCATCACCAGCGTCAACGGACCGGGCCAACCCTTGCGGACGAACCGCCCGGCAAGCCCCCCGATTCCGGGGACGAACCGTGCGGCATCTTCGCGCGAGGCGATATGCACGGTGAAGGCCTTGTTCGGCTCGCGCGACTTGACCGCGCGCAACCTCCCCATCGCCCCGGCATGATCCGCGCGGGCGCCCAGGCCATAGACCGTTTCCGTCGGAAACGCCACCAGCCCGCCGCGCTCTAACACTTCACTGGCTTCGCGGATCGCGTCGGCGTACGTGCCCTGCGGGTCGGACTTGACGACCGCCGTAGCCATAGCGCGTTCCCTGGAACCTCAGCTTACACGACGCCGCTCCGCCGTCAAGGAGAAGCGTCGCCCCGCGTGTCCCGCCGGGACATCGCTACCCACCACAACCAAAATGTGGGTAAACTTGAGGCTCGCGCCCTGGGCTATGTTCGATCGTCCCTACGGGACCACACGATCCGGGGGATCCGCGTTCCCAGTCCCAGCGCGCCGGGACGGCCTATTGTCATCCGGCCCTGCGGGCCGAGTGCGGCGAAGTTGTGTATAAGGGTCAGGGCTTCAGCCCGCGCGAACGTACGATCCCTGGGACATTGGACGAACCCTTTTTAATAAGCGAAGGACCTGACTCATCAACGTGCCCCCTAACACCGACCCCCAACCCCCGCCCCCCCGACGCCGTACCAGTCTCATCCTCGCCCTGGTCTTCGCCGCGGCGGTCATGGGGCTTCCCACGCTGCGCGGGGGTTTCGTCGGCGGGGACGATCACCGTCTTGTCCTCAATCATGTTCTCGTGAACCACCCGTCGTTCGCCCACGCCTTGCGACTTTTTACGATTGTCCATCGCGACCTCTACCAGCCGCTGCCGCTGCTGACCTTTTCCGGCGAGTTCGCCGTCGCCGACGTTCTGCACGTGTTCGACTCCGGCGTGGAGGGCGGGGCCTGGCTTTTTCATCTGACGAATGTTCTCCTCCACGCCTTCAACACCGTTCTCGTGTGGATCACCGTCGGGATGTTGCAGAAGCGACTTGGGGTTCAAGGTCTTGCCGTCGCCACCGTGGCGGCGTTGCTCTTCGCGGTTCATCCCTTTCAGGTCGAGGTTATTGCCTGGGTCAACGGTCGCATGATGCTCCTATCCACCCTGTTCGCCCTGGCTTCGCTTGTGGCGTTCGCCCGTTGGCTCGACGCACCGCGGCCCTCGTACGCGGTGCTGACCATCCTGTTCGTTCTTCTCTCGTCCCTGAGCAAAGTACGCGTCGGCCTACCACTTCTTCTAGGCCTCGTTGCGCTAATCCACGGCCAGAGGCTCCGCACGCGGTTCTGGTCCCTTTGGATTCCTTGCGCGATCGTGACCGGTTGGTTCGTTCGGGTCAACATCGACGCCACCGCCGGCGCTGATCTCTTCGCGGAAGGCGCGGAGCATTTGCGAGGTCCGGTTTTAGTGCGCGTGCTGCTGGCGTTGGCGTTCTATTTTCAACACCTCGTCTGGCCGGTCGGGCTGACCAGCTACTATCCCACTCCGCCCGAGGTCCATTGGTCGGACGCGACCACCGGCGTCGCCGCGATGACCGTCGCCTTGAGCTTGGCGATCCTCGCCTTTTTCTGCCGAATCTCCCGGCCGTGCCGCTGGGGCGCGCTATGGTTCTTCATCGCCATAGCCGACACCTTGCCGTTCATTCCCGCCCGCAACGTACTCGCCGCCGACCGGTACATGTATCTTCCCATCCTCGGGTTATTCTGGTGCCTGGCGACCATCGGATGTGACGCCTATTCGCGATGGACCTCGCGATCGTCCTCGATGTGGCCACGCTGGATCGTCGCCTCAGCCGCCGCGATTCTCCTCCCCGCAATGATCGGTCAAAGCTGGTTCACCGCCAAATGGTATAACACCGCCCTGCTCAAGACCCAGCGCGTCGCCGACTGCTTCCCCGACGAGCCGCGGGTCTGGGAGAAGGTCGGCTGGTCGCAGTATCAGGCCGGTCGCTACGTCGAGGCGCTCGACTGCGCCCGGAAGGAGTTGCGCTTCGACAACCCCCGTGTCCAAAGCGGCGCCTATCAACTCATGGGCGCCTGTCAGCTCAGAATGGGGCATGGCGACGAAGCCTTGCGGCTCATCCGGCGGGCCATGGAGGTCGATCCCGACGACGACTTGGCCTTGTACCGCCTCGCCGCGGCCTATGACGACCTGGGTCGATTCGACGACGCCCTTCCCTATTACGAAGCCGCCGCGAGCGCCGCCCCCATGAACAATCCAACGCTTCAGCGCCTCGCGGCCGTCTACCGTCGCCTGGGCCGGATCGCCGAGGCCCGCGCCGCCTATGAACACGAACTCGCCAACAACCCCTACGAAATCCCCGCCGTCCTCGCCCTCGTCGAGCTAGACAATCAAGCCGCCACCCGCGACGCTTACCAGCACGCGGAACGGTTGCTGGTGAACCTCCTCCGCGACGTTCCCGACAACGCCCCCGCCCGGATCAACCTGGGCGTGGTCTGCTACGCATTGGGCAAGGTCGATGAGGCCATCGACGCCTACACCGAAGTGCTTTTACGGGATCCCAAAGAGGCCACAGCGGCCATCAACCTGGCCCAACTCGCCCTCGCCGGCGATGCGACACAAGCCCGCCGGATCGCGCCGGCGTTATCGGCCGCGGCTGACACGGTACCCCTGGCGATCGCCGCCCTGGCCTATGCCGCTCTCGCCGACGCTCGATATGACGAGGCCGGTTCACGCATCCAATCTCTATCCCTTCGCAGCTCAGGGCAAGCTTCCAGCAATCAGGACGCTGCGCAGGCACGCCGCCTCCTGCTCGCCGCCTTCAAACGGTACGACCAACAACATCCTGACGTCCCGTGGACGATCGCCCTCGCCGCCGACGTGTTAATCGCCGACGGCCAGCTCGACGCCGCCCGCGCCTTCACCGACCTGTTCGAGACCCGTTGTGAAAAGCCTGCGTGCCGCGACCGCGTCCGATCATTGCGCCAACGGCTCTCGTCCCCCCGCTCTTTCGCCCCGGAACCCTCGTCCGGCGGGCCATAACTCGCGGGCGTACCTTCCACTCCCAAAGTCCGGAAAAACGCCGCGAGCGGACGAAGGCCTTGCCGCACGGCGGGCCGCGACGCGTCCGATTTGGCAGACGGCTTTTGTATATTGTAGGTTCAGGTTGTGCATCTACTCGCCGGTCCCGCATGGGGCCGCACTGAGGCGAGGCCAAGAATCAGAGCGTCGGTTCTCCGGCGAGGGAATCCCAAGCTCGATGCACGCCCATACGATCAGGAGGGGGGATCTCCATGTCACCGTATTACGGTCCTATTCCACGCAGGTTCCGCGCGGCTGCGACTCTCGGGTTGCCGGAGGGTCGAGCGGTACGTCGAGGACTCGTCGCCGTCCAGGTCTTGGTCATGTTGATCGTGCTTCTGGGGTGCGTGGCCCTCTCGGTGGACACGGGCTACGTCTACGACCTTCGAGGCTCGATGCAAAGTGCGGTCGATGCGTCGGCGCTGTCGGGCGCCTCGGCGCTGCAGGTCGCCCCTGCTCCGGCGGCGAGATTTCGGGCGATCGAGTATGCCGAGAAGAACTTCGTAGGCCTGACCGGAGTCGGGTCGCACGAACTGGACATCACCATCGGCCACTGGTATGGGCTCACCAACACCTTCGTGGAGGACACGGGGGGCATCCCCTCCACGCCGAACGCCATCCGCGTCGCCGGCACCCGTCCTGACATTCCGCTGTTTTTCGCCGGCGTACTGGGCGACACGAGCACAATCGCGAGCAAATCCGCCACGGCGATGCAGGGCGCGGGGCGATGCCTGGGCGTGTGGGGTCTCGACGGAATCATCGGTCCCGGCGACGTCATCACCGACAGTTACATCCAAGACGACGGCGCCTACGGCGGGCCCAACGTTCGCTCCAACGGCGACATCTGCAGTTGCCGTGACATCACCATCAGTGGAAACACGGAGGTTCACGGCGACGCAATTTACGGGGACGGGTACGACCTAACGCTGCGCGGCTCGTCGTACGAAATCTGGGGCCGGGTGGACGATCAGACCTGTCAACTCATCCCGCCCACGTTCGACATGCCGCGCGCCGTCGCTGTCAACGACAACGGCAGCATCCCGCGGTCCGACGACGGCACCGTTGCCTACCGTCCAGGTTCCAAACGGCTCTTCCTCACCGGCAACGATAATTTGACCCTGCCTCCGGGAACTGCGGGAGATCCGGCGAAGTACTACTTCAGTTCGGTGCAGATCGAGTCGCTGGCAACTCTGACCATCACCGGTCCCACGGAGATCTACATCTCCGGCAACTCGATGATGGGCGGCGGCGGCATCGTCAACAATACGGGTATCCCGGAGAACCTGAAGGTCTTCAGCACAGGCAACACGATGATGCTCAACGGGTCCTCCAACTTTTACGGCGCGATCGTGGCGCCCACCTCCGATCTCTCATTTGTCGGCAACGCTGCATACTATGGCATGGTGATCGGTAAGAACCTCGACTTTCGCGGCACGACCAATATCCACGTGGAGGAGTCGTTGGTGATGGACATCATGGGGCTGAGCTCCGTGGCTCCCATGCTTGTGGAGTAGACCGAGACCGTCGAGGCAGCATTCACCTATCTGGGGATCGGGGCAGAGCCAGGAACCCGGTCGGTTCATTCAAGAACCGTCCGGGTTCCGTTCCGTCCGTCGCGGATGACGCGGCGCTTACCCTCTCGTCCGACGCCGCGCCGGACTTGCGGTTTTCTCCCCGTCGCCCTCCCCGCAATCTGCTTGTCGCGCCGACGAGTCTGATAACCGGTGAGTCCGAATAAGTCCAATAGCGGGCATAACTCGATACAGCCTGACCGGATTGCCGATAGACAAGCTGTTTCAGGACGGCGAGGTCGGTCGCGCCGCGGAACCTCGGAACCACCAGCGGGGAGTTCACGTGGGGATCTTCAATTGGATTCGGAATTGGAGTCGGTCCGGAGGTAGCGCCGCCGGCGAACGCGACACTCCTGATCGACCACGACCAAGGGATGAATCGGGGACGCCCACTCGCTCCCATCAACCACAAGTTTCGCCCCAGGAGCCGGAATCGGGAACGCCCATCGTGGCGTGCGAACAACCGCCCCCCCTGTGGTGGGCCCCCGAAAATGCTGCTCAGGTCGAACCCGTCACGCTAGAGCGACCGGAGCTGTCCCTCGAGGTCCGGGCCCTCGAAAACCTGCTGATCTCCCACTTCGATGGGCATGATCTGGCCATGCCGCCTATGCCGCGACTGGCCGAGCAGGTGCTCCAAAGCTTGCGCGACCCCAATTGCGATCTGAAACGCGTCGCTCACGTTATTGCCGAAGACCCCGTCATCGCTGCAGAAGTGATGCGGACCGCGAATTCGGTCCTCTACCGCGGGCTCAACAAGATCGTCACCTTGCCGTCGGGCGTCATACGACTGGGCACGAACACGATTCGTACGCTTATGATGCGCCACTCGCTTCGGGCGGCCACGTTCTCGCACAAGGGCAGAGACCCGGAGCTAGCGAACATCGTTTGGTACCGAGCATTGGCCGGCGGATACCTCATGCGTGCCTTGGCCCGATTCGCTTGCTGCGACGAGGAGGAAGCGTTTCTCGTCGGTTTGCTCCACGATATTGGGAACGTGATTGTGCTGCGCCTGGCCAGTGAGCAACAGGCCGTCACGAAGACGCAAATCGACCTGCAGACGTTCGATTACCTTTGCTTTGAATGCCATCAGGAGTTCGGGGAGCTCATTGCCGAGGCGTGGAACCTACCCCCCAAACTGAAGGCGCTGATCTCCAATCATCATACGTATCCTGCGCCGGATGATCCCGTGAGGACCGAACGGCTGCTGTTGATCCTCGCCGATATGATCAGCTCCATGTTCAGTTACGGCCCCCCTGCCCATTTCCGGCTGCTGGAGACCCGGACGGCCGCCGACCTGCAACTCGTGGGGCGCCAAGATTTTGTGGAATTCCTGAGGACGCTGCCCGACGAGCTTGAAGAGACCCTCGACTCGTTCGGCGAGCCTCCCAGCGAGCGAAAGCGGACGGATGACAAACCTACAGGCGGGAAGTCATTCCGGGAGCGGCTTAGCGCCATGCGCCGTGGGCGTACGCACGACCCGCACAAGCTGGGGCGCCGTCAGTTCCCGCGCTGGTCAGCCTCCGGTAAAGATGAGCTGATCGTTTGGACGGACGAGAAGCGCTATGCAGCCTTGGCGCTCGTGGCGGACATGAGCGAGAATGGAATGAGCATCTGGTTTCCGGAGCCCCTGGAGGTCGGGCGCACTCTGTACTTGGCGGACCAGAGCGGTGACCTTCTCGTCGAGGCGCGTGTCATCCGGATAAGCGATCAACCCAACGAGCAGAAGCGGTACCGAATCGGATTGGCACTGGTCACGATCGACTCTGTGAAGTCGGGCGAAGCTAATGCTCCTACGCGTGATTCCTCTTCCATTCCCAGGCCAGTTCCTGTTGGGTGACTCCGTTGGAGAGGTGACACAGCGCTGGACCGTGACGGGCGAGCGCTCCGAATCAGGGAAGTGAAAGAACCCGGCCGGTTCGTCCATCGAACCGGCCGGGTTCTTTTACTGATCGCGGATTCCGCGCGGACGTCAGCCTTTGAGCCGCCGTCGCGTCATCGCCGTCAAGGTAAGTCCGGCGAGCGACGCCAGCAGGCCTGGCAGCATTCCCAGACCGCACATCGTCGTCGGGGCCGGGCGCTGGGCGGCGCTGTCGGGAGGTTCTTCGGGCGCCGGGTGTGGCGGGGGCGGTTCCGGCGGAGGCGCGGCGGACGATTCGGTGACCAGAATGCTCTCCGGCTCGCTGCGCCCCTCGGGCCCCAAGGGATCCTTCACCACCAACTCCACCGTGTAGTCGCCGGGGGTCGCAAAGACCCTCGTCACCACCGACCCCGTCATCGTATCAATCAGCTCCCCGTTCTGCCGAAACTCCCACCGGTACGTGATCGGGGTGCCGTCCGGGTCGTACGATATTCGTCCGTCGAAGGTCAGCGTCAGCGGGGCCGTTCCCGCGCGAGGCCCGGTCGCGATCATCGCCACCGGCGTACGGTTGTCACCCTCCAGCAGGACGCGTACGGTCTGGGTGGCATCCGTCGAGGCGTTGGCCGCATCACGCACGGTCAGCCGCACCAGATAACTCCCCGGCGACGCATAGGTATGCGTCGTCCGCAGATTCGTGGTGGTGAACTGCGTCTCGTTCCCGTCGCCAAACACCCAACGATAGCGGAGCTCGTCGCCCGGGTCCGGGTCGGAGGAGCTGCGGGCGTCGAAGTTGACCACGTCGCCCACGAACGCTTCCGGCGGCGAGATGACGAAGATGGCGCTTGGCGGATGGTTCGTGGACGGTGGGGGCGGTTCCCCGCCTTCTTGGGTCACGACCACGCTCTTCGGCGTCCGGCCCGTGTGCGGCGGTGAATCGCCGTCCGCGACCGTCAACGTGATCGTGTACGTTCCCGCCGCCGAATACGCGTGACTCTGCACCGCACCCGTTGCGGACGGCGTCCGATCACCCCAGTCCCACGTGTAGGCGCTGATCCGACCCCCGGCCGGATTGTCGAACGACCGGCTCCCATCCACGGTAAAGGACTGGTCCACTGCCAGTGTCGGTGAGGTCGTGACGCAATCCGTCGGCGTCTGGAAGCAGAAGATGGCGCGCGGATCGGAGTCGCCCGTCACAGCCGTAGTCACCGTCACCTTCACGCTCGCCTGCGCGACCCCGCCCTTGCGCGTCCCATCCGCTTTCAGGTCATACACGGTCGCCTTGACCGCGAAGGTCTTGGTCGTCGTGAACGTGTGCGGCACGCTCCCGTCGGTGGCCGGCGGCTTGCCCGTTTTCGCCTTGTAGGTCTCGTTCGGCGTCGGGGGGTCGTCCCAGAACCACTCCACCTCCAGCGGATCGTTCTCCGGGTCCGTAGAGTTCTTCGCATTCAACGTCACCGTCAACGGGCTTGATCCGGACAACGCTGTCGTCGAAATGTTCGCCACAGGATTCGTGTTGCCCACCTGAATGACCACAGTGTCGGTATCCGTCTTCCCGCCGCTGTCCGTCACTTTCAACGTCGCGGTGAACGTGCACGGGTTCGCCGTCGTGCACGACGTGCCGTCCGCGCGCTTCGAATAGGTGTGCTGCACTTCTCGGAAGCCGGCGCCAGCCAGCCCCGCGTCGTTGGCCGAAGCGCCGTCCCCGTACGTCCACTGATATTTCAACTGCTCCGCCGGCGTCTCCAGGTCGCTGGACTGGGTGGCGTTGAACTTGACCGTCAGCGGCCCCGGACCGCTGACCGGTGTCGCTCGGATAACCGCGTTCGGCGAGTTGTTGATCACCTGAATATCGACGGCGGCCTCGTCGAACCGGCTGTTGGCCGGGTTCGTGGCGCGGAGCACGACCGTGAAGGTCCCCGCGAGAGTGAAGGTGTGAGTCTTCTGAGGGCCGGTCTCGGTCGGGGATCCGTCGCCCCATGTCCACCGGAATTGCAGCGGCTGACCGTTCGGATCAATCGACCCTCGCGCGTCGAAGCTGACGGTCAGCGGCGGCAGACCGGAAAGCGGAGAGGCAACGATCACCGCGGTGGGGTCTTCCTTGATCTGACCGCCGCGGAGGGTCACGGCCTCGCTGAGCGCCGTAATGCCGGTGGTGGTGAAGGTGAAGGTGTCGCCCAAGGCACCCTTCGGGAAGGCCCCCGTCCCCGTTTGGATCGTGAAGCTGACCCCGCCCGCGGCGGAGGTGAACTTCTGGCCGGTGAGGGCCCGCGGCGAAGGGTCCGGACCGGGCGTGCCCGGGGCCGGCGCGGGGTGGGTCAGACTGCTGTTAACCACCCATTCACCGGTCGTGGAATTCGTGCAGCGCATGATCCACGTTTCGGATCGGGCCTTGCCGTTGCTCGTCACCTGGCCGTTTTGGATGGTCGAGGTCAGGACGTCAGCGCTCAGCACCTGGAGCGTGGCGGTTCCCTGATTGTTGCGTCCCGCGCGGGGCGTGGAAAACTTTCGCTCGGTACCGTCAGCGCCGCGGTCCGGGATCAGGTCGGCGAACAGGAAGTAGCGCCCGTCGGGTAGCGCAACGCAGTTTTCTCCCACCGGCGTGCAAAGCTTCCAGTTCACGCTGAGGGCATGATTACCCGGCGTGGTCTTACGCACCAATTGGATCAGCGGCGCCGTGGCCGGATTCGGCGTCGCGTTTCCTTGCGAGGTGTGGAAGAACCGAATCCACGTCCCGCCGTAAACGTCGGTCGCCTCGGTCCGGATGTTATAGATCGCGTTCGGCGGGTTGCCCACGCTCACCCCGCCGGGGGGATCGATGAACCGCAGGCTGGGAACGCTCGTCGGCGTCCAATTGAACGTCACCGCCGCCGACCCGGCAGGATCCAAAACGATGTCGCGGACTTCCAGACCCGTGCAGGCGTCCTCGGTGTACCACTCGCTGGCGGGGATGGTATCGCAGTTGAAAGTCCTTCGATTGCTCGTTCCGGGCCAGGGATCTCCGGCATCACCCACAGCAGAACTTCCGGGAACTGGGCGGTTCTCGCACGCCTGGAGTTGAGACAGTCCATCGGCTTGGACGATCAGATACGCGGGGCGATCCCCCGAGCGCTGCTGGGGGGGGAGCGCGTCGGGGTTGGACCCCACGTCGGTGTGCATGATGAGGACGCCCTCGCCGGGCATCCGCCCATCAAACCCTGACCCCGCCCGCCAGAACCAGTACCGCTCGCCCGCCCGATCCTCGTTTTCCAGGAAGTAATAACTGTCGTCCCGGACGAACTCGGCCGGGGGAAGCGTGATGACCCTGTCGACACCGGGCGTGAGCACGGCAGTTAGGTCGACCGGCTCGACCCAATTCGTACAGCCAGCCTCCTTCAGAACCGGTGCGGGATGGACCAGGCCTCCATCGGCCATGAGGTCCCAGGCGCCGACGGGGCAGTTCTCCGCGTCCGGATTGTCGACGCGGTCAAGGTCCCACAGCGTCGGGAAATGTTCCCACGTAATTCCGTAATTAAACGCAACGTGAGGCGTTTGTGCAGCCTCGTGGGTGATTCCTCCGCCACTTGTGGGCCGCAAGACCATCACTTGGTCGTGGAACGATAGGCTCCAGTTCAACTGCGCATTGCCCGGCGGTCTGGGGAACACTCCCTCCGCGAAACGGAAGTCGTTCAACCCGTCCTCGTTGTGGATAGGGTAATAAAAGGGAAAGTGTTCTGCCTCGAGAACCACCTTCGTGCCGCGCGGCAGGATCACGACGCCGGACAAGAAGCCGCTGGCCGGAAATATAGATCCGCCAAAGGGGACGGGGGAGTTAACGGACTGCCCTCCGCCGCACGTCACCGCGTCCATGGCCACAGGATCAACAAGGTCATCAAAGTCAAGCGAATCGTCCAACACTTCGATGCAGTCCTCGAGGAGCCGCCGTCTGTTCCACGGGTAGTCCGTGCTCGTGCCGAATGGGGCGTTCCCGTTCGGGTCCAGCATATAGTTCTCGGAACCGCGAACCACCGACTCGCCCAAGTCGATCAGCCCATCGAGGTTGTAGTCGCGGAACCCCAGGTTCAGCCCGGACGGACCGGCAAACGGATGCGGGCCGTGAAGAGCTTCCCAGGCCGCGCCGGTGTTGACGTACTCTCTGCAGGTGCTGTCCGGACAGGGCACAACTCCGCAAATGGTGACCGGACAGTCCTCATCCGCGACGCAGGTTTCGCCCGCGTTGTCCCCGCCGGCGCATACCTTGCCCCGACGCCAAGTTAGGATCTCCATCTGCAAGACGTTCCCCGCGTCCCGACCGAGCTGCCCGTGGAGTTTGGTCGCATAGGGGCCGGCCGCTGGGATAATGAAGTCCACCCCGGATTGGTCGGGAATGTTCGTACCCCGATCCTGACCCCAGATGTCGTTGGTGAACGGCGAGGTCACTTCGCCCAGACCCTCGTCGCCGCCACGGTGATACTTGGACGACGGAAGGTCGTCGAACTCCACACCTCCATCGAATGTGAGAAGCGCTGCCCCGATCCCGGCGGTTTCCTCCGGGAGGATCCGCCGATCGCATACGGGTTCGAAGCCGGAATTCTCTGCGCAAAGTCCCGTGGCGAACTGGACCCGGGGGTCGATGGCGACGTCGCATCCGATCCAGCCCGTGCCATTCCCCAACAAGCCACCGCGGTTGGCGATGAACTCGCGGCGCGCGGTCGGTCCACTGCTGGGCGCCGGCACAGCCGCAAGTGTCTGGGATGTCCAAGGCGGGGGTTCGGCGCCGTTATATCGATCCCGCCAGGTCTGTTGGTACCAGCTCGGCTCGGGAGTCGTGTAGCGCCGGAGCAGTTTCTTGTCCACCCGCATCTTGGGTCCGGGTCCGGCGTCCGTCCATTCATCCGGCGGGTCGTACTGGGCGTGTTCACCCGCCTTGCACGCCCGCGTGAGTGAGGTACCGTCGGGGAGCGAAACCGTCTTGCAGCGGAGCTCTGGAGGGCAATTGCTTGTTCTTGCTGCATCACAGCAACAGATCCCGGTCCCCAACTTGTTATCCGGGTCATGCTGACCGTAGACGGGTTGCACCTGACCGCGGGCGATCACGCTCTCCGCGATCTGCCCCGGAAAGTTCGCGCGGATATACTCATCCGAGATGACGTCTACACAAAAATCCGGATCCTCACGGTCGGCGAGGGCGGCGATCTTGGCTACCACGATCCCGTTCTCAAAGGGCTCCACGATATCGAGTTGGCCGTCGCCGTTGCCGTCGAAAAACTCGCAACGTGCGACCGTAACTGGAAAGCGAAGCTGCGCCGGCGGCAGCGCCGCGCAAGTCGTATTGTTGGTGATGGCGCAGCACGGATCCCGGTTCTCGCCCGCGCAGTTCAGCGGGGGATTTGCACAGGGCTTGTCGGGCTTCAGGAATTGACACTCGTCCGGAGTCCCATCCCCCTGCCCCGGGACGCATGGGCTGCCGGTGTACGGAAGTCGATCAAAACTCGTGCCACTGGCGATGTCGATGGCGTCGTCGATGAGGTTGCCGTTGCAGTCGGTGATGGTTGTGTTATTCGGCCCCGGCCATCGCATGGCCGGGCAAGCCTTCGTGCCGGTCCCGTCTTTCTTCAGCCCCTCGCACCCGAGCGCGGCGGGCGGCGTGCCGGGACCGTTTGGGCAGCAGTCGGGGTTCCGGTCGTTATCGGAGTCGCGGAGGTACGTGCAATTGCTGTCGTTGTTTGGGACTCCGTCTCCGTCCAAATCCACCCACGGCCCCAACAGGTCGGGGCGGCCGTCACCAATCGGGTTCCCTTGGGCATCCGTTCTTCCCAGCCAGTCCATGGAGTTCCCGGCCTCATCGTATCCGTCCCATCGACCATCGGCGTCCATGTCCAGGAAGCGCTCGCCGGGGGTCCACACCGGCGTCCCGTTCGAAGCCGTGTTCCTCGCGCCTCGTGCGTACGGCGGATTGCCTCCCGGGGAAAACGGACCGTCGTCGTTTCCCCGGGGATCGCCGTTCACATCGACGGTCACCATGGCCTTGGCGTTGTTGAACTTCTCGCCGCTGCCATAGCGGTACCTCTCGTTGCCATCCAGGTCGATGAACGAGATGCTGCTGCCATTGACGTTTGGTCCCGCAGGTCGAATCGGCCAAGGCAACTGCAGCCAATCCGTCACCCGCCCGGAGATCGTTACGTTCCCGTAGCTGATTTCCCGCCAGAACGCGGCAAAAGAGTCCGGATTGTTGAAGTACACGTTTTCTATCTGTTGCTTGTTCGGGAGTTGCCTTACATTCGTACAAACGCCGCCGGGGCAGGCATTCTGTGCCGTCGAATCGCAAGGCGTTCCATCCGCCGCACCGCCGACGCACCCGAATTGTTTCGGGGCGTCCGCCAGGGTGACGAGGAACCGTCGCTGCCCACCGTGGGCCGGCGCCGCGGCGAGCCCAAGCACGCCGGCGATCGCCGTCAAACCCAGGGTGAACACTCGGACCGCTCTACTTCTGTCTCGATGCGATCTCATTGAACACGCACTCCCGTCCAACCACCGCCCGGCGCCGCTTCGCGCCGAATCCCCGAGTCCCCCGACCAAGCCCAACGTCCGCCGCGAAGCACTTGTACGAAGGTGGGTCCGTTTCCGTGGTCCGCCGACACTCCGAGTCGCGCAACTTGCAAGGGATGACACACCCTCGGCGAGGGGACAAGGCCGGCAAGCGCCCCGCGGATGACCGAGCACCCGCCATTCGCGCGCTAAACCCGTGTGAAACCTCCTCCGTCGTGCGCGGGCCCCGGGGGGTTCACACCTCATCCCGACGGATGATCGTATCGCTGGGGCCAGGTGTCTGTCAACCAAATGCAGCGCCCCACGCGGCAGAACGCGGGCAAGCCCGGCATTATCGGCAGTCGTGCGGTTCGCGCGCCGCCGTTATTCATCCTGGCAGCAAGTCCGCGTCAACGCTTAAGGGCGTTGACGCTGCCGGGTGCGCCGACTCCGTACCGCCCTCCGCCGTCCGCTTACGGAATGCTCGATCCGTAGATGAGGTAGGCCTCGCCGCCGTTCTGGACGCCCACGCAGGTGTTCGGATTGCTCGGATCGCACCGTGGGTCGGCGAGGATCGACCCTATGAGGATGTCGGCCCGTTTGTCGCCGTCGACGTCGCCGGCGCTTGCGAGCCCGCCCGACCGACCCCGCCCCAGCTTGCCGGCGATGCCGCCGAGGGCCGTGTCGCCTGCGTCCCCGCCCCCGATCCGGTCCCCCACCCGCCGACCGGCAATGATCAGACCGTGGAGTTGCGGTTTGCCGAGCTGGTTGATGTTGATGGTGAAGTTCGTGCTGCCGCAGGTCTTCCCCGTGGGGCAGTCCGCCGACGCGCTGCACGCCGTGTCACTGTCCTGGCACGTCTTGATCTGGTCCAGACGGTTGCTGCCGAAGATGATGTACACCAACCCCGCCTCTCGCACATCAATGAACTTGTCGCTGCCCGGAACCTTGTCCCCCACCCCGTCGAAATCGAGGTCCAAGCCCGGCGAGGTCATTTCGTCGACGGCGTCGTTGGGCTTGGGGTCGAAGCGCGGCGTGGCGTTCGGGGCCGCGACCAGCAGGTCGTCGAGACCGTCGCCATCGATGTCACCCGCGTTGGCGATGTTGAATCCGAATTGACCGTTGGTGTCCAAGGCGTTCCCGCGAATCCGCGCCGCCACCGGCGCACCCGTCCCTGTCCGCGTCGTCGACAGCAACGTATCGACCTTGATCCCGTCGACCGGACTCACGATCCCCGTCCCGCCGAACAGTATGATGACCTCGCCCGCCTCGCCCGCCGCTGTGGGGCTGCCGATCACAAGGTCAGGAATCTTGTCGCCGTTGAAATCGAATCCCCCCACCAGGCTCGAGCCGAACCCGTCCAGTGAACTCGAGACTACCAGCAGCCCGTTCAGCCGCTCGGGATCCATCGGATCGAGCGCCAGCTTTTCGAGCACATAGTCGCCTTCGACTCCCGCCGTACGGCGGTAAGCGACATAGACGCGTCCCTGCCCGCCATTGGCGTTCGGCGCCCCGACCGCGAAGTCATTGAGACCATCGCGGTTGAAATCCTTGATCCCCACGATGCGCGAAATGTTGTCGCCCGCGAATCCCGCGATGCGGATGGCGTCCACGTTCGGAATGACGCTGATCGTGGGCGGCCCCCCGCAGTGGCTCGCCTCGCCCACGATATATTGGTGGGGCTTGGGTGGGATGCGGCCGGATCCATCATCCGTCCAAAGACTCCGCAAGCCGAACATATAGGCGACGCCGGAATCGGCGCTGATCTTCGCCGACCCGCCGGCTTCCAGGCCGTCGATCTCCCCGCCGCCTTCCGGTCCGCCCGCGGGCCCGAGGAGGATGCCCCGAGCCGTCCGCGCCGGGGAACTCACCATGATCTCGCCCGCGCCGGTACCCAGGGCATTGCTCAGGGTCAGCGAGGTTCCGAACTGGTCGCCCAGGCCTACGCCAATGATCCTCGCCCCGAACGGCTCCAGAGGCGGGTTTCGGACCTGTTGCGTGCCCTGGGTAATCATCGTCGCGTAGAACCCCGAATGCCGCGTAAACGAAGACGGTAGTCCGTCGGGGTCCGGCGCGTTCGCATGCAGGCCAGGGGAGAAAGGCTCACACGATGATGTGAACGGCGCGCAGTAGACGTTGGGAACGAGCGCGAGGCAGTGGTTGTTTAAAAAGGGGTCTACAGACGCGCAAAACTTAGTCCCCCCGTAAATGTCGAAGCTGTACACATAGGTGTAGAAATAGTCGCGGGCGAGCGCCGAGACGAACCCGAAGTCGATGTAGGTGGAGGCATCAGGCTTCCCGCCCGAAGTGGGTGTGAGGCATGTCCCGGTGCAGGGCGGATTGGCGCTGATGTCAGACCTGACGTCCTGATGGAACAATGCGTCGTTTGTGCCCGGCTCAGGATCGACGCAGGTGTTGACGAACTCCTGCCCCACGACGTCCAAGTTCACCGACGCCGGGCCGGACAACGGGTCTTGCAAAAGACTGTTCGTGCTGCTCAGGATGACGATGCCGCCCCGAAGGAACTGCTTCTCCCGCTCCAAGGTCGCTAGGGACAGCGGATCGACGACGCCGTTTTGCTCCGGACTGATGTTGTGTCCGCGGGAATTGGTGTTCGGGAAACCGAACACCAACTCGTCCTTCCCATCGCCATCCACGTCCGGCAAACGCGACACGGAACTCATCCCGTCGGTCTCGTTATTGCCCTCCGGCGTGCGGATTCCCGCGAGGGTTATTCCACGAAGTTGCGTCGTCCCCACCGAGTTCAGGTTGTACTCTCCGCGTAGTTTCTTCGTGCCCGTCTGGCCGTAGATCAAATACGCCTCGCCCGGACCGACGCCCGTCGGGTTGGTGAAAAACGGCTTGCCGTACCGGGCCCCAATGACGAACTCGCCCAGGTGATCCCCGTCCAGGTCGCCGACCGCGCTGAACGACGTACCCGTGTTGTCCTCGAAGTTCACGCCGCCGAAGATCGCCCCCTCCACGCCCGAAGCGGGGTCGGCCAGCGACCCCAGCCACAGCACCGGCGGCAGCGAGGTGACCCGGACGTGCTGCGGAGCGGCGTCTTGCACCACCGTGCCGTCCTTGAGGGTCAGACGCACCGTGATCTCAAAGAGGCCCGGAACTCCGCTGGCGAACTGCGCTGTTTTGGTAGTGATGACCCCGTCGTTCACAATGGACAGCTCCGCTCCGAAGGGATCCCCCGACGACGGATCCACCGTCTGGGCGAAGACATCGACCGTCCCCGAACCCGCCGGCGCGTTGGTCGTCCATTTCACCTCCACCTTCGCGCCCGGGGCAACGGACAACGAACTCGACGGCGCGGTGACATCCAGTGTCACCGTGCGCACGACCGAGAGCTTGCCCGCCGCGTACACCGTCAACGAGGGGTTGATCCCGTCGCGGATCGTCGCCCCGATGCGGTACGTTCCCTCGGCCACGCCCGTCGGAAACGGAAGGCTCGTCGTCGACGGCGACAGCTCGGACGCGATCGACGTAAACCCGTTGGCCACGTTGTCGTCCAGATCGTAGAACACCTCGATCGTCCCCGTCGCCCCCGGCTCGTGGACCGCCCCGTTGAAGCGGATGGTGAACGGGTCGTCGCGATACAGCGCCACGTCCGTCGCACCGGGGGCGGTGATGGCGAGCGTGGGCGGCTTGGGCGCGCCAGGCTCGGCCACACGGAAGATCGGCGTCGAGACCGTGTCGTTCGGAACCGTGACGATCCGCTCGGACTCACCGGTCGCGACCGTGATCGCGACCGACGACCCGCTGTCCGTCGCGGAGATGCCGAGTTGATAGTCGCCGGGAGCCAGAGAGGTTGTGGGGAGCGTGAACGTCCCGACGTTGCCCGAGCCGGTCGCCAGACCGGTGCCCAGTTGGTCGGCTGGGTTGTCGCGGGAATCCGTCTCGCTCAGATAAAACAGCCGCCACTGCGCGTTCCCCTCAGGATCGCGAACATCGAAGGAAATGAACACGTCGGCGCCCTGGGCCACCTGCGTCAACGCTTGGGTCGGTTGAATAAAGAGGGGATTCGGCGAGCCTTGGACCTGGATGACGGCTTGGCTTTCGACGTCCCCCTCCGTCCCGTTGAGGGTGTAAAGAATGCCCACCCGGTAGAAGCCGACGCCGGCCTCCTGAGGATCGAAGCTGAAAACCTGCTTGACGCCCGCGGGGAGGTCCGTCGCCGTGATCACCCGATCTCCGATCGGCGCGCTGTTGACGCCGGAGTCCGCCACGGGCACGTAGTACCCGCGGATGTTGGTGGCCGAGGCATCGACGGTATAGAGCACCGACACCGGCGCATCGAGGGCCGACAAACCGAAGCTGGTCGACGGGCTGACGATCTCCGCCGTCCCGCCGCTGGTATTGTCGTTAGTGTTGCCGTTGCCGTTCTCGTTGGCATTCCCATTCTCGTTGCCGTTGCCCGGCCCGAGGTTCGGACAGCCGCCGCCCAAGATGACCAGCGTTACGCCGAGGATCGTCGCGGTACGCCACGACCACCGAGCCACCCATCCGCCGTGAAGCCGAAAACCTTTCACCTGAACACTCCGAACGTCGCAAGGCGTGAACGATCGAGCCATCCGCACCTCGACGATGCGCTTCCGGCTGCGTCGATCTCGAAGCCAATCTTGGATTCCGCGAGTGCGGGTGGACGCCCCGAAACCGCAAACCCGGAAACGGTCGCGGAGTTATACGGGTACCCCAAGCGACCTGTCAACCAACCCCCTCCCATTCACGAGGCGTGTTTTTCGGCCTCCCTGCCAACCGAGATGCTTGAGGTGGGTGCCCCACCGCTTGCGGTGGGGGACGGATGTTTAGCTCCGTGATCTTCCCATGCGTGCCCGGAGGACGGTCGCTCTACTCTGCCGAGTCAGTCCCCCAGCCCAAGGGCCGGGGTACCCAAGGCCCCTTGCGTCCGCCTCGCAATCGAGTACCACTCGATCCCACCATGGGCGTGCTTGGATCGCCGTGCGAGCGCCTCGTTCGAATGGACGCACCCATACTACCGCATCCCGTCTCCGGACGCGTCACGGGGAGCGTAATCGCCTTGACGGCGCACGTCCTCGCCCTTGGCGTCGCTGGCTGCGCCAGCGCCACTCCCGTGGCCATGCGGGCTGAACGCTATTCCCTAGAGGTTCAACTTGATCCGCCGTCCCATTGGTTGACGGGGCGGGCGGCCATCGACATGTCACGGATGGATGACGCTGCCCTGCCTCCCGATCGACCCGTCTCGGTTGAAATCCGGCTCCACCCCGACCTGAAGATCACCGCGCTTCGCGCGGGCGGTGCAGAGCTGCGTTCCAAGAAGGCCGTGGCGGTTCGCATCAGAACCCCAAGCGCAAGCGCGGGGTCTTGGCCCGTTCCGTCTACGGCGGACGCTCCGGGTTCGGATGGAGCAACGGTGCCGCAGCGATATCGGGTTGAACTCAAACGCCCCGTCGAGGCGATGACCCTCTTCGTCGATTACGAGGGCCCGTTGTTTCAAGACGTCGCCGCCGGCGAGAAAGCGGGCGAAATCCACAACTTCGCCATGCGTGCCCATATCAGCGCCGAGGGCGTGTACCTCGCGGAAGGATACTGGTACCCGCAACCGACACACGACGATGACGACCCGTCCCTGGCCGACTTCACCCTGATTGCCGAGCCGACGTCGGGAATGGAATGGGTCGCCGGCGGTCAACGCGACGCCGCGCTCAGCGAGCGGACGGGCCAAGTCGCATGGCGAAGTCCCTACCCGATCGAGGGGATGGTGCTGGTCGGCGGCCCGCATGAAGTTCACCGTGACCGCTACAACGGCGTCGATATCCGCGTGCACCTCAAGCCCAGCCAATCGCCGAGCGCCGAAGGCTTGATCGCCGCCGTCAAGCAAAATCTGGATCGCTATGAACCGCTGATCGGCAAGTACCCGGCCGGCGAGTTCTCGATCGTGGACAACTTCTTCAGCAGCGGATTTGCCTTCCCGTGCTTTACGCTGCTCAGCTCGGCGGTGATCGACATGGGGGAGCGATCGCGGACGGCGCACGGCTACATCGACCATGAGATGCTGCATAGCTGGTGGGGCAACGGTATCCACGTCGATCCGCGGGACGGGAACTGGTGCGAGGCCCTCGCCAGCTACGGGGCTAATTACTACGGCTACATCCTGGACGGCAATGAGGCGGAAGCCCGCCGCAAACGGCGAAACTATTCGCACTTTTTCAGCCGTATCAAGCCCGAGCAGGACAAGCCGTTGGGCACGTACGGCCGGCCCGAGGGATGCAACCGGCAAATCGCCTACGACAAAGGCGCGGCGGTGTTCCACATGCTCGCCCACAAGATGGGCCAGGAGCGCTTCTGGGCGGCCATGCGGCGCTTCACGGCGGAGTTCGTGGGCGGTAGTGCGTCCTGGGAGGACATCCGCCGCATCTGCGAAGCGGAAAGCGGACTGAACCTCGAAACATTCTTCCGCCAGTGGGTCCGTCAGGAGGGCGCTCCCCAGTTAAGCCTTGAGGAGGCGCGGTACAGTTTGGCGGATCGGACCTTGGCTGTCGTGCTGTCGCAGGGCGGGTGCGAGAATGGATTCTCGCACCAGTTCGACCTGGATGTTCCAATCCGGGTGGCCCATGCCGGCGGAACACTCGACCTCGTGGTCCCGCTGCACGAGGCCCGGCACGAAGAGTCGATCCATGTCGACACGATGCCGAACACGGTCGAGCTCGATCCGGACTATCACATCCTCCGCCGAGTCGCCTCCGATGAAATCATCCCCACCACGGCGCTGACGCGCCGCGGATCGGCGTTCGCCGTGGTGCTTCCCAGCGGCGACGCGCCGGAACAGTACAAGCAGCTCCAATCCGTCTTCGAATCCAGTTTCAAGGCCCACGAGCGAATCGAACGAACGGTGGGGAACATCGAACAGGGGGCCCTCGCGGAGCGGTGTTCGTTGATCCTCGGCAACGCCGTCCGCGATCCGTACGTGGAGGCCTTCTTGAGCGCGGTCGAGTTCCCAGTGAGCTTCGACGACGAAGGGCTTGCCCTGAGCTTCGAAGGGTTCGAGTTCGAGGGGACCGATTACGATGACCCGGGGGACGCGGTGTTATGCACCATCCACCATCCCGGCGTGCCCGGCGGCGGCGTGACCGTCGTCTACGCCAACAGCGAGGCGGCCATCCCCAAGGCCATGAACGTGCCCATGTACGAGCACAGCCTGGTGATCTTCCGCAACGCCCGACCCGTGGTCCGCCGCGATTTTGAGAAGCCCCGGATCGTCTCCGTCGAACGGTCGTGACGACGCAAGACCGGGCCCTCCCCGCGGTTGGGCCCGCGGCCCAACGTGCATAGAATCGCTTGGCGTGGAGGGCAAGTCGCAGACCCGCGATACAACCCGTCCCCATCAGAGCCGTGAGGGGCAGCGACCGGATTCCTACGGCCCGGTGAAGGCGTTCTGCCGGACGGCCAAGTCGCGTAGGTCCACGTCGGCGGGCCGGCGACATGGCTCACGCTTGCGTGGCCATGCGGTCTATCGCGCGACATGGGACCGCACTCGTATCGACTCGTGCTCGCCGTCGGCGCGTCCCGGGATCATTCCACATGCCCACGCAAGCGTGGGCATGGCACCCGACGAGTGCGAAAGGCGGAACGCCGCAACGCACGAAGGCACATAGGCACGTAGGCAAGCAGGCGTAGCGCCCGCCCCAACTGCGCCGCGTGCGACGTGTGCCTATCCGAGCCGCGTCCGTTTGGAAGCGGTCAGACCCCGGAGTCGGCCTCATGCCCATGAAGGCACTCAGCCTCCATCAGCCCTGGGCCGACATGATCGCGCAGGGCGAGAAGACCATCGAGACGCGATTACGAAGACGGCTTCCATCCGGCGAGCGACCGCGACCACGTGCCCCTCAGAGCTCCGCAAACCATCCGTTGGCCGGACACTCCCGACCCGCGTTCCCGCAAGCGTGATGTCCACGACCGCACCAGCCGCGATCGCGGCGGGCGCTCGCATCGCCCGCGACCCGCCGGATGAAGGCGACGGCTCAGACTCATGTGCTCGCGTAGATCAACGATCCCGCGTTGCGCGCCCCGTACGCGGTTGCCCGAGCCTAATCCTTCGGATCGGTTCTGCCCACTGGGATTAGGACGGTTTCGGCATGTGAGTGCCGGGATGTGGCGTCCGGGATTGCCAACCGTTCGTCCGCGACCTCGACGGAAAGGTGACTCACGGCCGCTCCGGTCACGATGATGCAGTCCGACGCACGGAAGGGCGTCCCGTCACGCAGGGTACCGCCCAGGGTTAGCTCAACGGACGCTCCGGCGGCAAACGAACTGAGCTGGAGGGCCTGCGCCAGGTCGGGGGTCGAGAATTTGAGGGTCAAATCCTCAAGCCCGTCGGCCCGAAGGTCATTGCAACCACATTCAATGCCTGAGAACGGCGTGGCGACGTCCGCATACCGGATCCCCGGTCCGGGGGGTCCGGCAAGCGGGCGGACCGATCCACCCACGCCGTCGGCGCGTTTCAACGTCAAAGAGTCAGTGTCAATCTGTGTCACATCAAACGTGGGACTCCCCACGACGGCCACGGGCAACACGCCCTGACTTTTCGGGTTGAACGGATTGGGACACGCGCCGGGCTTGATGTCCAACGCTGCGGTGATGACCTCGCACTCATCGGGAACGCCGTCGCCATCCGCGTCGCGGCTGCGGCTGTCGCGGATGTCGCAAAAATCCG
This sequence comes from uncultured Phycisphaera sp., assembly GCA_964421865.1. Taxonomy (GTDB): domain Bacteria; phylum Planctomycetota; class Phycisphaerae; order UBA1845; family UBA1845; genus SBAX01. The sequence continues at coordinate 31,184 of CAYQZH010000007.1, forward strand.
CCTCGCCATTCTCGTTGCAGTCGGGGCCGAGGGCAAAAATGTACGCCGCGCCGCAGTCGTAGCACGAGGAATCCCCATAGACCGCTCCAACAACCCCTAAATTACCATCGACTGACACGCTTGTTCCGAGTTGATCAGAGGAATCTCCGGGGAATACCTTCAGCTTCTTTTCCTCAACCCATCCCGCACTGGTCAGGCGGAAGACGTATGCGGCCCCGCTGTAGTAGTCGGTTGGAGCGCCCACCAATGCCGCATCGCCGCTAGCCGACACGGAGTACCCAAAGCGTTCCTCCGGTCCTCCATCCGACGCCGTCAGTTTTTGTTCCTCGATCCAAGCCGAACCGTCGAACCGGTACACATAAGCCGCCCCGCATCTTGGATAGCGTGCGCAGTCGGCATGGTCGGCTCCGGCGATCGCGATGTTCCCGGCGACAAAGACGGATACGCCAAACCGACCACCCGGTTTGCTATCGGAGGCGGTGAGCTTCTGCTCCACGACCCAGGTGGAACCGTTGAACCGATAGACATAGGCCGCCCCGCACGCGTAGCCCGCTGCACAACTGTGGAGGGGTGCCCCCACAACTGCAACATCGCCGTTGACGGCCACGGACCCGCCGAACAGATCGTTCCTCATCGGTTCCAAGGAAGCGAGCTTTTGCTCTTGTTCCCACCAACTGCCATTGAACCGATAAACATAGGCCGCGCCGCAGTCGGTTCCCGCCGCACAGTCTTCCCCCGGCGCCCCCATGACAGCCACATCACCGCTGACCGCCACAGAGGATCCGAACAGGTTCCCGGCGGCCTGAACGAAGGCGCGTAGCTTCTGCTCTCGAACCCATGTCGAGCCGTTGTACCGAAAGACGTACGCCGCGCCACAATCGATTCCCGCGTTACAGTCCCGTGAGTCCGCTCCTACCAGGAGGACATTTCCGCTGACGGACGCGGATGTTCCGAAGAAAGCGCCTTGCTCGATATCGCCAGCGGTCAGCTTCTGCTCTCGGACCCAGCCCGCACTGTTAGACCGATAAACGTACACCGCCCCGCAATCGAAGCCCGCCGCGCAGTCGACCCCGCGTGCTCCCACCACGGCGACATCGCCGCTGACGGAAACGGAATTTCCGAACTGGTCATTGCTCGCCGCATCCGAGGGAGTTAGCTTCTGGACCTCACACTGGGCCGAGAGCTGAGCGGGGCAACCGAGGTAAGCCAGTGTGCACCCGATCGCGCAGCCCAGGTAACCCGTTTTTCGCATGGACACGTTCATAACGCTCTCCTCCGAAAAATGCTCAGACTCGCATCTGACCCATCAGGCGGACGACGCGGGCACGCCCGGCGTTTTCAGCGCGTCCCGCCCGACGAGCGATTGCCCCGCACGCTAACCACCGGCAATTGCCGCGCCAACGGGATCCTCCAACAGATATAAGACGCGAGCGTGCTCGGCGACGGGAAGAAAAACCGAAATTTCCAGAAAAAGTCGCTTCCCGTTCTTCTCTCGCGCACAACGACACACGGCCGCGCGCATAGGGCACGGGCCCGCTTAGGCGGTTGTGGATCGCTTGACGGTCGGAGGCGGGAGGAATGAAAGTCGGGCAAAGTCGACCCGACTCGGATGATCTACGATTACGTATGGATGACAGCCGTCACAATCGCCTCCCCATCGATCCACCGCCGGATCGTTCTTAATGTCCAATAAAGTCTAACACATGGGAGCGGGGAGTCAAATCATGGGCACGGATTCTCAAAAACGAGAATCCGCGCGGTCGTTCACGATGTCGCACAGCGCACGAGGGATGAGACGGCATGACCCCTACGTGGCTCCGTGGCTTCGTGGCTCCGTGGCTTCCGCCAATCCCGCGTCGATGAGCGTTCCCTGCCCTTCGCCCAGGACGACGGCGCGCATGTTGCCCGGACGCTTGAGGTCCAGGACGATGATGGGGATGCCACCGCGTTGGCACAGATCGACGGCGCTCACGTCCATGACGCCCAGGCGCTTGTCGATCACCTCGTTGTAGGTGAGCCGTTCGATGCGTGTGGCCGTCGGATCGGTCTTGGGGTCGGCGGTGTAGACGCCGTCCACCTTGGTCGCCTTCAGCAGCACGTCGGCGCGGACTTCGGCGGCCCGCAAGGCCGCACCCGTGTCGGTGGTGACGAACGGATTGCCCGTGCCGCCGGCGAAGATGACCACTCGGCCCTTCTCCATGTGCCGCATGGCCCGGCGACGGATGAAGTTCTCGCACACGTTCTGCACGGGCAGAGCGCTCTGCACCCGCGTCGGAACGCCGAGGGATTCGAGCGTGTCCTGAACGGCCAGGGCGTTGATGACCGTCGCCAACATGCCCATATAGTGACCCGTCGTTTCCTCGATGGCCGTGTCCTTGGCGATCACCGCACCGCGGACGAGATTGCCGCCGCCGACGACCACGCAGACCTGCACGCCCAAATCGACGACGAGTTTGATCTCGTTGGCGAGCTTGCGAAGCTCCAGACCGTCGATGCCGCTTTTCCCCGGCGCGCACAATCCCTCGCCGCTGACTTTCAGAAGTACTCGACTGTATTGGGGTTGAGGCATCTTGTTTGTGGAACCTAAGCTACGAAACCGATCGGCATACCGGCCTGCCGGAGGCAGGCTCGAAAATAGCCCCGCGTTTCAACGCGGGGAAGTCAGCGTTTTACCAGAAGTAGTCCCGGAGGGACGACTGATCAATGCGGTTGCATTCAGCCGTCCCTCCGGGACTTTCTTCACTCCTGTGCGGTAGACCCAGCGTTGAAACGCTGGGCTACTCTCATTGCGTCCCTCCGGGACGCCGAACAGGGTTGCGACTGTCCTCCGCTCGGTCAACTCACGCCCCCTACCCGCCGACCTTTATGATAACCATGTCGGCCACCCTATGCACGTCGGCGTTTTTTTGGACGTTGGGCGTATCCTACCGCGGACGAGGCATCGCCGGTAAGACGCTATGGACTCCGCCCCTGTGAGTCTGGTATGATGGGGATCTGCCGAGTTCGTTAGCCAACTACCCGGCCATCATCGTGAGACACCGCTCGCGGCCTCGGGCCTCCGCGAGGGGTCGCCGCTAGGTTCGAGGTTAGACGAGGTTCGGCGAAAGGAGCTTTTCCGTGAAGACTCGAATCTCCGCGTTGTCCGTACTTGCGCTTGTTGTCGCGTTGACGCCAGCCGCCACGCCGCTGGCCGCAGCGCCGCTGGGTACGGGGTTCACCTATCAGGGGCAGCTCAAAGAGAACGGGGCCCCGATAGACGGAACGGCTCACCTGCGGTTTAGCTTGTGGGACGCCGCGGGCGTAGGCACACCGCCGGTGGGCGGCAGCCAGATCGGCGCAAGTCAACTGCTCGCCAACGTGGCCGTGGCCAACGGGCTGTTCACCGTTCCGCTCAACGCCGGAGGCCAGTTCGGCGCCAATGCCTTCAACGGCGAGGCCCGCTGGCTCCAAGTCGAGGTCTGCGCGGATGCGGGCTGCGGCACGTTGACCATCCTCGCCCCGCGCCAGCCGCTGACGGGCGCGCCGCAGGCGCTGTTCAGCCTCAACGCGGACCGTCTCGACGGGCTGGACAGCACGGCATTCCTGCAGTCGATCCCCAACCCGCTGGCCATCATTGGCACGAACGATTCGCAGGCCTCGGTGACCGGGCAAAACAACTCCGGCGCATTCCAGAGCACGGGCGTGTTCGGACTCGCCGGCGCAACCACCGGAGCGACCAATGGCGTGCGCGGCGACGCGATCAGCCCGGACGGTTTTGGCGTTTTCGGATTCAACGGCGCGACGTCGGGAACAACCACCGGTGTTTTGGGAGTCGTGAACGCTCAGTTCGGGCGCGGCGTGGTCGGTTGGAGTCAGGCCGTTTCCGGGCTCACGACCGGCGTGTATGGATTGGTGCACAGCGCCAGCGGGCGCGGAGTGCTCGGAGAGTCGACGTCCACTGATGCCAGCGCTCAGAGCTATGGCGTAGTCGGGGTATCGAATTCCCCGGCCTTTGCTTCCGCAGGCGTTCGCGGCGTCAACAACTCCGGCGGGCAGGTCATCGGCGTTGAGGGTATCAGCACCGCCGGGATTGGCACCGGTGTCGCCGGTCGCGGCGCCGTCACGGGGGGCTATTTCGAGGCACTCGCCGCAGAAGGCGAAACGTACGGAGGTTACTTCAAGTGCAACAGCCCCTCGGGATACGGGGTCTACGCCCAGAACAACGCGGCGGAATTCGGCGCCGCCGTAGTTGGTGAAGCAAATGGAACCTTAGGCGCCGCCGTATATGGTGGAGCAAATGGATACGCCGGCCGCGGCGTTATTGGCTATAGCACCGGCCAAGACGGGGTCGCCCTAGCCGGCCAGGCAACGGGCGTTGACAGTGTCGGCGTCTTCGCCGAGGGTAACAAATTCGGCGTCGAGGGCCGAACAGGATCGAGCAGTTTCAATTCGGCGGGCGTACGCGGTAGTGCGTTCGACGGTCAAACGATAGGTGTTTACGGGACTGCTGAAGGTACCTTTGGGGCCGGCGTTGTGGGCGCTGGACAGACCGGCGGGTTCTTCGAGGCAGCCTACGGCGGCACGAACGCCGGATGGTTCCAGGGTAACGTTAACGTGACGGGAACGATCACCAAAGGAGGCGGCGGGTTCAAGATAGACCACCCGCTCGACCCCGAGAACAAATTCCTGTACCACTCTTTCGTGGAAAGCCCGGATATGAAGACCATCTACGACGGCAACGTCGTCACCGACGGCCAGGGGTCCGCCGTCGTGACGCTTCCCGACTGGTTCGAAGCGCTCAACAAAGACTTTCGGTATCAACTTACCGTAATCGGCGATTTTGCGCAGGCAATCATTGCTAAGGAAATCGAACGAAACACGTTCGCCATTCGGACCGACAAGCCGCACATCAAGGTCTCCTGGCAAGTCACTGGAATTCGGAAGGATCGATTCGCCGAAGAGAACCGAATCCCCGTTGAAGAAGAAAAAGAAGAGAATTTTCGCGGCTACTACTTGCACCCAAGCGCATTCGCAATGCCGCAAAGCAAGCGAATCTCCCTGTTCGATCGAGAACTCCCGGTTGCGAAGCGTTCACCAAAGTGAACTGAAGAATCCGGTCCGTGTCGGAGAGAGAAAGGAAGCAAAGAAAACGATAGGCCGTGGTCGAACTGCCGCGCTACTTCGGCGAGATCAACGTGGCGCCGAGCTACCAGCTGACGGCGGTGGGCGCGCCGCCCACAAGGGGCGGCGCTACACTGTACCCTACCCGCCGACCTTCATGATAACCATGTCGGTCACCTTGTTCACCCCGGCGGCCTTGAGGACGTCGATGATCTTGGCGTTCTTGCCGTAATCGTCGGTCTTCACGTGAAACTGCTCCATCAGCACCCGCTCGGCGTAGAAGGCGTTGACCTTGCCGTCGGCGATCTTATCGATGATCTGCTCCTTTTTGCCCTCAGCGGTGGCCATCTCGCGGGCCTGAGTGCGAACCCTCTCGACTTCGGCGGCCGGGACGCTCGTCCGGTCAATGGCGATGGGCATGGAAAACAGCGTGTGCATGCACAGGTCGGCGCCGATGTTCTTGTCGGACTTGGGCGCGGCATCGAGGGCCATCAAAACCCCGCTCTTCCCGTCGTGGTGGACGTAGGACGCGAGGTAGTTGCCGGTCGCGCGACGACACCGGGCCAGGTTCATCGTTTCGCGCAGCCGGCCGAAGACGTCGGTGAACATGGTGTCGAGTTCGGGGTCACTGCGGATTTTCTGGGGATCGGGGGAGACCTCGGTACCCGCAGCGACCCTTCGGGCGAACGCGTTGGCGAGGTTGACGAACATCTCGTTCTTGGCGACAGGGGCCGTCTCACATTGCAGTTCGATGATGGCCCCGATCTTACGAGCCGAATCGAGGTGAATGGCGATCCGCCCCTCGCCGGTGGTCCGGCCGGAGCGATCGGCGAGCTTGCCCTTGTGCTTCTTTCGCAGCCAATCCATGGCCGATTCGACGTCGCCGTTGCATTCCGTCAACGCCTGCTTGCACTCCATCATGGGCAGGTCGGTTTTCTCGCGCAGGTCCTTGACCATCTGGGCTGAGATTGTCGCCATCGTTGGATACCCTCTACCTTCCACGGATCGGCACGGCCGACCGTGCCGCGCCTGTACTTGCCACACGTGCGGTGGCTTACGCCGCTCTGCTTACATCCGCACCCGCCAGGAATGATCGTGCTTCGAAGTCACCGGCGGCAACGCGAGCCGCTAGCAGTTCGTTGAACAACTCACTGCTCTTGTGGGACCGACTTTCTAGTCGGTCTCTTCGTTCGGTCAGCCTGGTCTGACCGACTAGAAAGTCGGTCCCACATTCTCTGGGCCGCTAGCTCGCGCCGTTCGGTCTCACCGCGGTCGCCGGGGTCAGTTCCACGTCGCGCGGTTTGTCGTCCTCCGGAGTGAACCGTTCGCCGGAAGGCGCTTCGGGCTGGGCACCCTCGGCCCGCGCCGTGGTCGGCCGGCGCGATCGCTTACGCGGGGCCGGTCCGGCCTCCACCGGTTCCGCCGCCATCCGACCCTTTTTCCCCTCTTCGACGGCGTCCGCGAGATGGACCAAAATGGTATCGATCGCCCGGATAGCGTCGTCGTTGCCGGGAATGGGGATATCCGCGAAGTCGGGGTCGGAATCGGTGTCGATGAGGCAGACGGTAGGGATGCCGAGCTTTTTGGCCTCACGCACGGCGTTGTGCTCGCGATACACGTCGATCACCACCAGCGCGCCCGGAAGTCGGCTCATGGTGCGGATGCCCTCCAGGTTCCGCTTGATCTTGCGGACCTCGCGGGTCCGCGAGGCGATCATTTTCTTGCTGTACTGGGCGGCGGTGCCGTCAGCCTCGGCTTGTTCCAACTCCTCTAACCGCTGCAAGCGAGACCGAATCGTTCGAAAGTTGGTGAGCGTCCCGCCCAGCCAACGTTCGATGACATAGGGCATTCCCACGCGCGTCGCCTGCTGCATGACCTGCAACCGCGCCTGACGCTTCGTGCCCACAAACAACACATCCTCGCCCTTGGCCACAACTTGCGCGATAAACTTCTTCGCCCGCAGCAACCCCCGCACCGTCTCCCGAATGTCGATGATGTGGATCGTGTTGCGTTTGCCGAAGATGTACGGAGACATCTTCGGATTCCAGCGGCTCACGCGATGGCCAAAGTGAATCCCTGAGTCAACCAGTTGACGAACCAACTCCGATGCCAATAAGCACCTCCAAAAGCGACGCCGACACCCTTTTCACAGACCGCACGACCGGAACCTTGAACTGTACCAGATCGTCTGGGACGATCAAGCACCGCGCGACCGGTGATGTATGGCCGTCGGATCCCGCGCTAGGGACGTGGGTGCGAAGCTCGCTCGTCGTTCTTGCAGTGAGGGAGTCGTTGGGACACCGGACCTTCGTTGTAGACGGCCGCGCACGCGCGAGTTCGATGATCCAGCGCGACACGCGACGTTGGATAACGGCGATTCGTACTTTGCACGTAACGCTATGTGAAATAGAGAGTTATGTTATTCTGCGGGCCGGTTTTGATGGGCGGTTGACCCCCCCACAGTCTCGTCATAGCGTGGGCCATCGGTCACACGACCGTCGGCTCGGAACGACGGTCCCGGCTGGACGGCTCCGAAGAGCGTGAATCTCGATTGACCACCCATCGTCACCCCACGAGTTCCGGCGCCTTGGTGTTCATCAGCGTCGCCGAGCCGAGCGCCGATCTACACGGCGCGGCGTTAATCCGGGCAACCCAGGCGATCGACCCGTCTATTCGATTCGTCGGGGTGGCAGGGCCAAAGATGGCGGAGGCCGGTTGCGAACGAATCTTCGACATGTCCCGCCACGCGGCGATGCTGTTGAGCGTCCTAACGAACGCGGCCCGGGGTGTGGCGATGCTGACGACGTGCGATCGCTACTTGCGGCGGTATCCGTTCGCGGCGGCCGTGGTCATCGACAGCCCCATGCTGCACCTGCCGCTGGCCGCCAAAGCCCAGGCGGCGGGTGTGCCCGTCCTGTATTACATCGCCCCGCAGATGTGGGCATGGGGTAAGTACCGCATCCACAAACTTCGCAACCGCGTGGACCGTGTCGCGGTCATCTTCCCGTTTGAGGAAGAGTTCTTTCGCAACCAGGGCGTCAACGCGACGTACGTCGGCCACCCGCTGGCGGAACAGTTCGCCGCCTTGTCGGTCGATCGGCATGTTGTCGATGAGATTCGTGGACACGGCGTCCCGGTCATCGCCCTGCTGCCCGGCTCACGCAAACACGTGGTGGAGGCGGTTCTTCCGGGCCAGTTGCAGGTGGCCGAACGGATTGCATCGGCGGTCCGCGGCGCTACGTTCGGCGTGTCGGTCGCCAATCGCGAGGTCGGGCCCTCCGTCGCTCGGCTGGTCAGCAGGTCCAGCGTGTCGGTGGAACGGTACCCCGGCCATCATGCGGAACTCATCCAGGCCGCCGACTTGGTCTTGGTCGCATCGGGTACGACGGCGCTCGAGGTTGCTTTCCACGAACGAGCCATGATCGTGATGTACAACACCTCGCGCTTCTTTTACCACGCGATCGGGCGATGGATGATCGACTCGCAGTACCTTTCGTTGCCCAATATCCTCGCCGGGCGGGAAATTGTGCCGGAGTTCATGCCCTATTACACCTCGACAGCGCCGATCGCTGATCGGGCGATCCAGTTACTGCGATCGGATGAGGCGCGGACGAACATGGTGGGAGAATTGGCCAAGACCGTCGCGCCGTTGCGCGGCACGCACGCGGCCCAGCGAACGGCGGATTTACTTCTGGACATGATCCGCCACTGACGCCCGGGACTGGAGTGGGGCCCGCTGCAGGCGTTGGCTAATGACGGGCGCGTTCCTCCGCACCCCAAGAAACTATGAGCGGATCCTCGAGGGCGGGATAATTGGCCCAGCGTTGG
>CAYQZH010000008.1:0-37164 GCA_964421865.1 uncultured Phycisphaera sp.
ATTTGCCGTCGGCTGTTGCGCACCTATTCACCGTTCGCCGGGCGATGCGCGGCGGCGTTTCGCCTACGGATTCTCCGCCGGGAACCCGAGTCGGGGGCGGAAAGGCCGGGCGGACCGACCGGTCACGCCGGCTTGCGGAACACCAGGATGTAGGAGTGCGTGCGGCGCCAGAACCAGCGGTGGGCCCAGCCGAGCGGCTTCTGGTCGTTGTAGTCGGTCGTGCGGTCCCAGACGACGGCGTCGGCCAGGTACATGTCCGTCCGCCGGGTGATCGCGTTGCAGACGTCGATGTGGAACGGGTAGAAGTCGGGGCCGCGCTGCAAGTCCATCACTTCGACCACGCAGGGCGCTCCGGGCCGCAGGACCTTCTCGATTCCGGTGAAGCAGCGGCCGAGCGCGGCCACGAAGCTCTTGTAGCCGGGTATCGATGCAAGGCTGGCCGCCGTCTTGCGATAGGTGCGAATCGGACGCCCGTCGCTCGTGCGCTTGAGGTCCAGGACGTTCCAGAACGGCGGACTGGTCAGGACCATCGCCACCGAACCCGGCTCAAGCAGGTCCGCCACATCGCGGACGTCCGCGCAATGAATGTCGACGCGGGCCGACGACGCCGGTTCGCGCGCCGCGCGTTCCCCGGCGAGACGCGCGTAGTCCTCGCTGATCTCGATGCCGATGCTCCGTTTGTTGAGCCGCTTCGCGGCCAGGAGCGTGGAGCCCAGGCCGCAAAACGGATCGAGGACGGGGCCCTCGTCCGTCGGCGGCAGCAGGCAGCGGATCAGCCGGGTGCACAGCTCGAGGGGCATGACCGCGGGATGCTCCCCCTCGGTGGTGATACGCCGCTCTTCGGCGCTCTTGGGGACTGCCCAGACGCTCGCCCCGAAGCGCATCCATTCCGCGGGCGAGAGATCGTTGACCGGATTGACCGGCGCGGTCCTCTTCACGTCTTCCTCCTCCCCGGCGACGGAGGCCATGATCGCGTGGTAGCGGGCCCTGTTCGGCTGGAAGCAGATGTATCGACGACCCTCCCTCATCGCGGCGAGCGGCGTCGCCGGAGTCGCGAGCGGATCGCACACGATGCCGCCCGGGCGCGTACAGTACCGGACGAAGCGCCGGACGAGATCGACGGGCGTGTCCTCGTCGCGATCCGCGCCGCGCTCGGGCGGCAGGACGAAGACGTTGGACGGCGAGACCGTCACCGACTTGCCGTTTCCATCGCCGCGCTGCACCTGCTCCGGGTGCGTCTCCGGCGAGGACGAGGGCGAGAGATGAAGGCAGCGAAGCCACCCGTCCGGCATCTTGTCGGGTCCGACGCGGGCGGGCGCGACGTGGGATCTCACCCAACAGAACTCGTCGATGAGCCGCAAGCCGATCTCGCCCGTGGCGATCCTCAACATGTCCACCAGGTACAGATCCCGGCTGCGTCGTGCCGCTTCCTTGGCGCACACAATCAGCGATCCCTTGGGCGTGAGGATGCGTCTCGCCTCCTCGATGTACGGGCGAATGAAGGCCACAAAGCGGTCGGGGTGAACGCCGGCCCTGGCGTCGGCCGTGGGCGGACGGAAGAAGACCAGGTCCACGCAGCCCGAGGGCAATCCGTTCTCCATGAACGAACGCCGGTGCACCCGATCCAACGGCACCCGGCGGGGCCGCCTTGCGCCGCCGAGCAGCTTGGCCAGGTCGCGCGTGTCGAACAGCCGGTAGCCGTTGGCCCCGCGCCGGCTCGTCAGGATCCCGGCCCGTTCGTAGCGGCGCAGCGAATCGGGATGGCACCCCGCGAGCCTGGCCGCCTCCCGGATTTGCAGGAGGTTTTCGTTGCCTTCCATGCTGTTGGTTATCGGCCGGACCAACCTCCCACGTTGAAACCTTATGCAGAAACCGCTGAACCGCCTCGCCTCCACGGGCTGGCGGCTTGCCCGCGGGTCGCTCGCGCAGGCGAACCCTGCCGGGAACATGAGGCCCGACAGAGCCGGTGTCCCAGTGGCCGGGGGGTGCCCCGCGCGCTTACGTGCACCGCTTCCGCCGGCCGACCCGGCTAGTTCCTTTCTGGATCCGTCCACCATCGATAGGGAGGTTCGAGGCCGAGGCGGTCGCGGAAGGGATTTCGCACGTCCGTTTGTCCGGACCCCTCCGGCACCTCGTTCGCGGCCCGGACGGACGGAGTCCGCGGCGGCGGTGGCGGGTCGAGGCGGACATCCGGACACGCCTTCTCCCGCCCGCGACATGCCAGCATCTGGTCCGCCATCTTGTGGTGGCGGCGGTATGTCCGTTCCGTCTTGCCGGTGGCCTCGACGTACCGCGCGCACCACTCGTTCCCCGGGTGGCGTGCCATGATGTCGATAAGCACGTTCACCTCGGGCGGCGCCCCGCACTCCAGCAGCAGTTCCTCGTGCAGGTCGAGGTGCGTGGACTGCGCCCAGTCCCGTGCGTGTTCCAGCGTTCGGACGCTGGGCATGACCGACAGTTCCTCCAACATGTCGATGATGGCGGCGTCGCCCGGGAAGTACTCACGCATGTAGCCGATGATCTGCGGCTTGGTCGGTTCGAACTCGAAGTGATGGCATCGGTCCAGCACCGCCGCGACGTCCGGGTTGCGCGCCGGCATCCGATTCAAAAGGATGAGGACGGGGGACGTGCACTGGAAACTCGTGGGCCGGTCCTCAAGCTTCGCGGTGGTCGATCCCCATCGCAACGTCTTGACGCCCTCGTTCTCACAGAGATTCTTCAGCATGTCCACGATGTTGTTGTCGGTCAGCAACGAGGAGACGTCGTCGAAGACCACGGGCGAGTCCGGACGGTCGCAGATCTCCCGGTAAATCTGAAGCGGCGTCTGCCTGGCGCTGAACCAGTGGTGGGGTGTGTTCGCCAGCACCCGTTTGGCCGCCCAAGTCTTGCCAAGACCCGGCTTGCCGAGGACGACCAGACTGTCGATCTCCCGCGCCTGCCACGCAAGCACATAGTTGTAGAACCGCCTGTAGGTTTCAATCTTCTTCATCGGCCTTTCCCTTCCTCCGGAACCCTGTTCCGGGCTTTCGTTCCAGTCGGCCCGCGAACGTCGTGGACCAGCCGTACTCCTCTTCTATACACCTCGCCGCCCTCCAGCGCGACGGATTCCGCCGGCGCCGTGGCGCGAGGCGGTGTCACTTCATGCGAAGGCATCGCCTCCGGGGTCCCGGCCTTCCCGCGACGAGATTTGTTCCAGGTGCCGAGTGAGTTTCTCGAAGAACAGCGGGGGAACCGCCTCGCCCAGTGCGTTGCACAGCATGCGGTCGGTCGGGTTCTCGCCCCAGTCGTAGGCGTACCTGTCCACGGTCTGCAACGTCTCGGCCTCGGCCGGCGACAGCGTTCTGTTCTGTTCGGGATGCAGCTTGTAGTCCGACGACGGGGTCATGAGGTTCCGCGTGACCGTGGGCGCGGGCTTGTCCCATGCCATGCGCCGGTAGGACGAGCGGAAACCCCGCGTCAGGACCCAACCGCCGTTCCGCAGGACCATCGGGCGCGGCAGTCGCAGCCCGCAATGTCCGCAATGCGTCCGGCGCGCCGGTCCTTCACACCCGTCGACCGAGGACTCGTTCAGGTCGCCGCAGCGGGCGCAGCCGTTGTCGAACGCGGACGCGCCCTCCGGCGTGTGCCGGACCGCGTCGTAGTAACGCACCCTCTTCACGCGGTGCAGGGGGTCGTGCCTGGAGACGGCGGCGCAACGTCCGTCCAACTCATCGAAGTGCCCGATCGCCTGACGGAGTGTCACCGGACTCGCGTGGGTCGGGGGAGGCAGCAATCCGCCCTTCTCGCGTAGCAGGGCGATTCCGTTCAGGTCGCGAGTGTAGATGGTGAACAGCCGCTTGCGATTCTGCGGCACGCCGTAGGACGCGAAGTTCACGACATCGGCCCCGCCCAGGAACTCTGGCCCGAGTCTTTCCTCGATCACCTCGAGGATCGGCCGCCGCCGACCATCGTACGGAATCTCGGTCGAGCGCATCCCGACGGCGTTCTCGAACACCACCCAACGCGGCATCAGGCGCTCGATGACATCGAGTGCGGGGAGGACAAGTTCGTTGCGCGGGTCGCGCGCGGGGCGTTTGCCGTCCAGCACGGCCCGGTTGATCCGGCCCCTGCCGTTGGAGGACATGCCCTGGCACGGCGGCGTGGCGACCAGCAGGAACAACTCGTCGCCGGCGAGTCGGCGACGGGCCTCCTCGACGATGCCGTCCTTCGTGCATCGGATGTCGCCCTCGACGACCGCGGTGCCGGGGTAGTTGCGACGCAGGAACGAACAGCGTTGCGCGTCGTACTCGGCCATGACCAGGCAGTCACCGCCGGCCTCTCGAATGCCGAGGTCGCCCAGCCCGAACGACGTGAACAAGGACAGGACCGTCAGGCGGTCTCGGTCCTTCCGTTTCCCTCCCCTTCGATTCGTGTCTTTCATGGGGAGTTCTATCCGACCCCATGAAGCAACTGTCCGAAGACCGGGGGAACGTCGTCGTGTTCTCGTGCGACCGAGCGTGCCTGCGTCCTCGGACGACGCTGAATCGCGACTGCGCGGACTGGGGCGCACGCCTGGCGAGGCTGCGGATGGAAAGGGTGGTGATCAGGAGATCAGGCGAGCGACGCACCGTGCCGGGCGCGTAGTCTGAGATGCCGCGGCCCTTCCGGCTCGCCGGCAGGGAGACGTGTAGAGTGCCGGCCGGCGGCACACGCACTGCGGAGTACGGTCCGAGCGGTGGCCTGAATGAACGAGGGTCGGAGGTCGCTGCGGAGTCGCTTTGGGGGCTGGGCGGGCCTCCAGCGCGCGCCGGTTGCCTGGTCAAGGACTCAGCGGTCCCGCGCTGCCAGCGCTCGCCCCGGTGGTCTTACGAGGGTTCTGGGCGTGGATGCAGGCGACGTCGGAGCGTCACCTGCGGTGGCCCGACGGCCCCGGTTGGTGTGGTGCCTTCGCCCCCAGGAGGTCCTGGATTATCGGCCTTCGGCGCGCCGAAGTGTCATTGACGTGTCACGCAGTCGGCCGGGACGGCGGATCGTAGTTCGTGTACACCGAAAGCACGCGGTGGGAGACCTTGCGTCCCTCGGCGCCCGAGCCGGCGATGTTCCCGCGCCTGAAGTCCGTTCGGCGCCAGTCCTGGAGCATCTCGCCGTACAGGTCGCTGCGGTGCGCGCAGATCGCCACCATCGCCTTGAGGCCGCGGGCGATCCGCAGCAGGCGGATGTGGTCCTCGCGGGCGAACTCATGGGTGTAGCGGCCGCTGTGGCTCCGCGTCTCTATGAGATACGGCGGATCGAGTAGGAAGAGGGTGCCCCGTGAGTCGTAGCGCCGCAGGCAGTCCTCGAAGGGAAGGTCCTCGACTTGAACGTGCTTGAGGCGCCGGCCGACTTCGGCGAGTCGTGGGGGCAGGTTGGCCCAAGCCCGTGCGTTGTTTCCGCCCCGCCTGTTGTACGACCACTGGGATTCCCATCCGGGTTCCCCGTTGCGAGACTGGTTGCAGGCCACGACGAACGACCACGCCGTCTTCACGGGATCCCCGGTGTCGTCCCGATCCGCCACGCAGGCCCGAAACACCGCCCTGCTGAACGGCGTCATCTCGACCATCCCGACCAGACGTTCGCGCAGGTCCGGCTCGCGCAGCACACGCCAGAAGTTCACGAGCCGCGCGTCGATATCGTTGTAGCACTCCATTTCGCTCGGCGGCTTGGAGAGCAGGATCGCGGCGCTTCCCCCGAACACCTCGCAGTAGCACTCGTGCTTCGGGAACAGTCCCACGATCCCGCCGGCGACGCGCTTCAGGCTTCCGTACCAGCGCAGCGGAGACGCGGACGCCTGCCCGGCGCGGAGACCGCGCCGCGACCGCGACCCGGACGGCTTTCGCCGGGGGGCGCCGCCGCTCGCACCTCTCATGGCGGCGCGTGCCTTCGGCGGGTCGTCGCCTGGAAGCAGCGCCGCGACCACGCGCTCCGCAACGGCGCTCGCCGGGGCAACCGGGATGCAGCGCGCGATCTGCCGGCGGGCCGTTCGCCCGTCCCCGTGCAGCACGAAGCCGTCCGGGATTCCCTGCGCGCGGGCCGCCTCCCGCTCCGTGAGAACGCGCCACCGGCCGTCGGGCTCGATCCGGATGTTGTCGAAGGGGGCGTCCGGCGCGTCGCGCAACTCGTTGGCCCGGCCGTCCACGAAGCCCAACCGCCATTGGCGTCCGCCGGTCAGGCCGCGGGCGCGGCGGGCGATCAGCTTCTCCCGCTCCGTGTCGGAGATGTAGCAGCGGTCAGCCGGACTCGGGTCGAGCAGCCGGTCGAAACTTTCGGCCCGCCCCCGTCCGGTGGGGAACCGGAACCGGGTCTTGCGGTCGAAGGCGACGACGAAATCCGTCTTCCGGGCCTGCGGAAGGCCGAAGCGCATGGCGTCCAACGCGGCGCGGTGCACGAAATAGCCGACGCGAACCAGTTCGTCGATCATCTGTCGAACCGCCTCGTCATGAGCGGCGGCGCTCGACCCGGCCAGGACGCAGGACGAGGGGCGGCACAGGGAGATCACGTCGAGAATCGTGTCGAAGGGGCGCCGGCGGGATGAGCGCGGATTCCACGCGGCCCGGCACTCGTCGAGGTTCGCCAGCAGGAGGTCATGGGCCGGGACATCGGCGACGGTGCGTGACGTCCGACCGCCGAAGTTCTCGCGGTGGCATCGCGCCGCCTGCTCGTCGGTGGTGAACGAGCACACCCAATCCGCGGCGATCCCCTCGAACGCCAGTCGCAGCGAACCGACGCCGCAGTGGTAGTCGGCGATCCTGAGGGATTTGTCGCGAGCCGGCGTCCGGTCGCTCCTCCGGGCTTGCGAAAGCGGTCCTCGTCTTGGCCGCCCGCTCGGGCGAGGTGACAGCTCGACGCTCAAACCGCCGCCTCCGACCGCGCGCGCACGCGGCCGCGGACCCGCGCGTGCTGCCGCCGGATCAGGTCGCGCACTTTCCCGAACGTGGTCGCGTCGCTCGCGGCGATCTCCGCCAACTGCCGCTGCGCGGTGCGCAACTGCGCGCAGGTGCGCGCCGAGGTCGGGAGAGCCGACGGCCGAAACGACTCCACCCCGCCGGGCGACTCGAGCGGCTCGGCCTCGCGGGCGTCGCCGCGCGCCGCCCATCGACCGAAATCCCGCGGGCGCTCGCGCACCCGGCTCTCCGCATCCTCGACCTCGCGGCGGGCCTGCAAGTGGGCGATCGCCCCGCGGATGGAGTCGATCCCCGCGGGGATGGAGCGCAGCGTGGGGAAGGCCTTGCTGATCCTCATCAAGCCGAAGGCCTGCGTCTCCCCGAGGCCGAAGTGCTTCTTGATGAAGGCGATCCACGCCCGGCCACGCAGGTCAGGGCGCTTCTCATGGATGTAGAGAAGCTCGCGGCCCACCAGCCAGCCGTGCTGAATCGTGCGGCGGCCGCAGCGCTCCATGGCATCGAGATGGCATTGGATGAAGGCGATGCGCTCGGCTTCCTCAGCGCTCGACGACAGGAGGCGCAGGGGCGGTACTTCGATCGCCTCGTTCGCGGTGCGCTGGACGGTGCTGGTTGCCGGCATGGTCGCTCCTCGGTTTCCGGGGCCGGAGCGCAGTCGGACAGGGACGCCGATCGCGCGCCGGGCCACCGGCTGTCTTATCGGAAGGCCCGGAACGCGATTCCACGTCGGGCATGTCGTGCGCGGCCCGGCGCTCCGCGGCTCGTCGAGCCGTCCGGCACGTGCGTCGGGGAAAGAGAACATCCCCCTTCGCCGGCTTCCGGCCCTTGTTCCCAGAGCATTGCCCGCGCGTCCGGTAACCCGCGGCGATGAGCGCTGCTGCTGGAGCAGCGCCGCCGTCCGCTGCTCACGTGCGATCCCGACGTGCCCGCAAAGTGCCGGGGCCATGCCCGGCGCGGGGCGGCCTTCAGTTCAGAAGCGCTCGGCGCTCGATGGTCTTCAGCACCTCGGCGCCGACGGCCTCGACCATCGCCGGAACCACGGCGTTACCGAACTGCTTGTACGCCTGCGTGTCGGAGACCACGATCGGCAACCCGTCCGGAAAGCCCATGAGTCTCGCGGCCTCTCTCGGGGTCAGCCTTCGGGGATTGTCGCCGGACTGCGGAACCAGAATCTCCGAACCGTCCTTGTAGTAGCGCGCCGACAACGTGCGGGTGATCCCGTCCAGCCGCGCCTCGCTGTAGCCGAACCCGTTGCCCTTCGCCGCGTGCTTCGCCTTGTACCGCTGTAGAAACGCCCACATCTCGTCGGAAAGCGTGTACTTCGGGTCGGGACAGCGATCGAGGATGCAGAACAGCACCGATCGGATCCGCCGGTCCGGTTCGGGGAACCGAAAGCCTGAGTCCTCGCCGAAGAGTCTCTTGTCGAACCCGACGATGATGACGCGCTCGCGGTGCTGCGGGACCGCGAAATGCCTCGCGTTGTAGACTCGGGCGGACACCGAGTAGTCGAGTTCCCCGAGGCGCTCCCGCATGATCCGCCACGTCCGACCCGCGTCATGGTGTAGAAGGTTCTTGACGTTCTCGAAGATGAAGGCCCGCGGGCGGCCGGCCGCGAGCGCTTCGGCCAGTCGGAAGAAGAGAACCCCCTGATCCAAATCGTCCAACCCGTGAGGGCGGCCCATCGAGTTCCGCTTGGACACACCCGCCGCGGAGAACGCGGGGCATGGGAAGCCCGCCGCCATGATGGTGTGGCGGGCCGGAATCCGGTTCAGGTCAAGTTGGTTAATGTCCCCGCCCTCCGGTTCCGCGCCGAACCAAGCACCGTAGGTTCGCCGCGCGTGCCGGTCGCGCTCGACCGAGTACACGCATCGACCACCCAACGCCTCGAGTCCGAAGCGGAACCCCCCGATGCCGCAGAAGAAATCCGTGAAGGTGAAACGGGCGTCCCCTGCCCCTCCGTCGCCGCCGTTCCGTGTCCCCTCTACTTCGTGTGGTCTGTTCATGGACCACCATACCCCCCCAGCTATGCGAGCTCGGGAGGCGCCGGGGCGGAGTGGTTCGGTGGCGAGATGCGCGCGCCGGAACGGAGGAACACGTCACCCTCGGCGCGTGGCGGATCCGGAGTGAGACGTGGGTTGGAGGGGACGATGCGCCGCGTCCATACAGAGTAGGCCGGCCACTCATCGCCGGTGCTGGGCGGTTTCCAATCAAGGAATCCTGCAGCCCCCCCGCCCTGGAGACTCGGACTGCGTGGGCGGACGACGTTCTCGGTCGTTGGCGTCGTCCGTA
Source organism: uncultured Phycisphaera sp. (assembly GCA_964421865.1). Taxonomy (GTDB): domain Bacteria; phylum Planctomycetota; class Phycisphaerae; order UBA1845; family UBA1845; genus SBAX01. The sequence goes on from CAYQZH010000008.1 coordinate 9,207, forward strand.
GGCGTCGCGCCGCTACGGCGGACCAGAGGCATGGGTGACACGCGACGGCATCGCGGGGAACTCGGCGCCGCCACGATAGACTCGTTCATGAACGAGCAAGCCGGTCTCGGCACAGGGCAAGAGTCACGGTTCAGCGGCGGGTTGGATGCTTCGTGCGAATCCACGCCTCAAGTCGGGCGGCGTTTCCCGGACCGGTCCGAAGGCCGGACTCCGTGTGAAACAGACGACGTGCCCTTAAGTGTGCAAACGATCGTCTGCGAGTTGCTGCACCAGATGGGCGACCTCCGCCGGCGCATGGAGGTGCTGGAAGCACGCAAGGGCGAGGAGTCGTGGCCGGCGGCGGGTCCGGAGGACAGCCCGCGCGACAACGGCCGCGGGCCGCACCGCGACATCGACATTCACCCGGCCGGCGAGGACGGCGGCGACGACGTGCCTGTTGCGGCCGACGAAGACAGCCCCGCCGTCAAGGGAACGTCTGAAGGCATCGCCTTGAAGGATCTGCCCTGCGGCCCCTTCCCGTTGGACGCGGCGGCGAAGGCACTGGGCAAGACCCCCCGAACCCTGCGGGGATGGTGCCAAGTCGGCAAGTACAACATCCCTTGCCACCGCGAAGGGGGCCGTTGGCATTTCTACCGCGACGAACTCGCGGCGTGGCACGCGGAGTACGAAGCGATCTCCCGGCGCGACGCGAAACGCGCCCAAGCCAAGCGGAGGAGAACGAGGAATGGCAACCAAGCGGTATGACGGCGCGGCCAGGAAGGTCGGGCTGCGCGTGACGATCTTCCGGCCGCGGCGGTCCAACAACTGGTACCTGCGCTGGAGCGAACCGGCCGCGCCCGCCGGCGTGAACGGACGTGCCCGCGGCGTTCGCGTGATGGAGAGGTCCACCGGCCACGGCAGGCTGGAGCTGGCCATGAAGGTGGCCCAGCGGAAGGAGGACGAACTGGAGCGCGCCCGGCTGAACGGTTCGGCGACGACGTCGGCGCCGCGCCGCACCCTCCTCGACCACGCCGTCCGCGTGCACCTGCGCGACCTGGAAAGCGTCGGCCGCGGCTATGAACACTGCAAGAAGACCCGCCAGCGGCTGAGGCACTTCGCCGCGCACCTGCACGCGGCGGGCATCCGGTTCCTGGACGAGATCACCACGCTTGCGGCCCAGCAGTACGTCAACGACCTCTCCGGGCGACTGGTGGCGCGAAGCGTGAAGAACTACGCGACCACCCTCACCGGCTTCTTCAACGCCGCCGTGACCTACGGCTGGATGGCGGCGAATCCGGCGGGCATCGGCAAGGGGGGCAAGCTCAAGCTGCCGGTGGAACCGGAAGCGAAGCGCTCCGTCCGCCGCAAGGAGACAGCCAGCCGCGTGCCCACGCCCGACGAGTATCGCGCCCTGCTGGCGGCGTGCGACCCCTGGACCGCGGACGCCGTGCGGCTGACGGCCAACACCGGCATCCGCTACGGCGAGTTGATGTTCCTCGTCGTCGATGACGTGGATCTGGAGAAGAACACGCTCCTCGTCGGCTGCAAGGCGCTTCCCTACGAGATGCCCAAGACCGCGCGTCAGCTTCTCAAGGATCGGTCGCGCAACCTCTGGTGGCCCAAGGACGCGACCGACCGCGTGATCCCGCTCACCGGCGTGTCCCGCGACGTGCTTCGCCGCCGCGTGGAATCCGCGAAGCGGACGGGAATTCCGTGGCTGTTCGCCAACGACGCGGGACATCCGCGCGCCCACAACAAGGCCCTCCAACGATTGAAGAAGGCCGCGACCACGGCGGCGGCGATGATGAACGGCGCGGGCAAGTCGCGGGTGGGCTGGCACACGCTGAGGCGGTACTTCGTCAGCCTCGCGTCCACCTGCATGAGCCTGGCCAGCGTCCTGGAGTCCGCCGGCCACGACTCGCTGGCGATGTGGAAGCTGTACCGGGAGACCGACCACGACGCGGTGCGCGAGGATTTCGCGCGGTTCGCCGAGACCGCGCGGCGCCGGGAAGAGGGCGTCGAGAACGGTGATCTCCTTGGGCGGCGGGTGGACGACAAGGAATCGACCGCCGTCGCATAGGCCGCGCGCCGAAGGGCGCCGCGCTGTCGGCTCGCGGCTTCGGGCCTGACCCCGACTCGAACGCACCGGATCCCAGTGCAAGAAGGATTTCGGCGGCCACGACCGACATTCAGTTGGTGGCGTGTGCGCACTGGGCGCGGTCCTCTCCGCTCACTGGAGGGCGGCGCGAGGCGCCTCCTGTCTTCCAAAGGCCGCACCGTGGCGCGAGCACGTCCCGCTAGAACATCTCTGTCCGGTGTGCGCGATGGAGGACAGAGGATGGACCACGATCCGGCTCTGAATGTCACGACCCTGTTTGACCTGGCCGAGGCCATGCGCCTCTGGTGCCCGGTGGCGCCGGAGTTCGGGGACGTGCGCGACGCGGCGAGGGAGTTGATCTACCTGTTGGCGTCCCGCCGGACCCACGCGGACAGGCTGCAAACGGTGATGCACCAGCGGTTCTTCCCGGCGTTCCCTGATCCGGATGCGGTCCGCGACACCGACCGTGGGGAGATCGAGGCGATCCTCAGGCCGTTGGGCAACAACCGCCGCGCGGCCGCGACCATTCTGGGCGTGGTTCAAGGCTTCCATGCACGCGGCCTCCAATATGACGACGAGACCATGCGGCGGCTGGAAGGGCGGGACCAACTGTGGACCCTGCTGGAGGCCATGCCCGGCGTCGGCGCCAAGGTTTTGGAGTGCCTGAGAATCTTCTCCTTCGGGCGGCCGGGCGTGCCGCTGGATGTACACAACTGGCGGGTCATGTGGCGGTTCGGCGCACTGCCGTCGGATTTCCTGGGCAAGAGGCGGGAACCCGCGCCCGAGAAGATCAGGGCCGCGCATGTCGCACTACGCAGGGTGGTTCCGAACGCGGACGGCGCGGCCCTGCACAACCGTCTCATGCTGCTGGGCGGCAAGATCTGCACGGCCCGAGGCCCGCAGTGCGGCACTTGCCCGCTCAGGGCAACGTGCCCCCGCCGTGGCCTGGCGACGGCGTGAGATGCATGGTCGGGAGAACGCCGCAGGCCGTCACCGAACGGTCCGGCCTGCCTGCCGAGGTACCGGCTGAGCTTACCCAAACGCGCCAAGAAAGCTCGCGGCGAACGCACGGTCGTGGCAGGACCCAGCGCCCAGCTCGAGAACGTGGTGTGCGGCGGCGGTCCAGCGAGGCGAAGTGAAAGCGAATGGATCCGCGCCGGAGGACGCGGACGTTCGGACGTGCCGCACCCGACGCCGTGTCTGCGCTGACGCAGCCGGCAGACTCTCCGGCCCCGCACATTCGTCATAACCCCACCAAACAGCGTGGAGGCCGCCCCCCTCTTGTCGGATTCTCTGCCCTCTGCGCAGAGGTCCGTCCAGTCGGTCCCAGTTTTTGGGTGCATCTCCTCGGCATCCCCCAGCGCCGTGCGCGCACCCGCTGTCGAGCAGCCGCACAGAGCGGCTATGTGCGTCGCCGCAGCAGAGCCCGGCGCGCGGCTGAGCTGACCATCCCAGCGTCGCTCGGAAGGGAGCTCACTCGCAGCCCGCATAGCTCGGCGTGGATGCCTGTCACCGATCCACCCGCGACGGGACGGATTTCGCACCAATTCCGCTGATTAGAGTCGCACTCCCAGGTCACGCCGACAGCGGCTCGGCTGGTGATTCTCCGGCGCGATGTATAGCGCCTTATGAGAACAAGAAACGACAGACGCCCGCCAAGGCTCAGGGAACAGCGGGTACGCCCGCCCCAGACCGCCGCACCGCTCCGTGCCTATTCCACGGCACCACAGCCTCTCGCCTTTGCGACCACGCCCAAACCCATTCGTCGAGGACGGATTTCCGTAGGCACACCACAACGCCGGCAGCGCCACGCGGTGCACGTGGCAACGGGCCACCGGCAACGGTCGTCGAAGGGGCCATCTGATGCCGGCGCAAAACCGGTTGTACACGGGAAGGGGGCAAGATGCATCTGACCAAATTTCTGCCGTCATATGTCGGTTCCAAGGCATGTTGGGTAGAGAAGCTTGAACCATACAGAGGCCGGGATTTCGTCGAGTTCTTCGCAGGCTCCGCCGCCCTATCCGCCAATCTGGCCAACCGGGCGGTGCTGAACGACCTGGACCCGTTCTTGCACAAATACTTCCGGCAATATGAGGCCCAGCCGATTGTGGAGACGTTCACCGACAGGGATTACTTCGCGAAGAGGTCCCAAGGGGACTGGTACAGGCACCTGTATTACCTGCAAAAGATGTGCTTCTCGGGAGTCTACAGATGGAGCAAGAACGGATACAATGTGGCCATCAAGCGGGACTACAAGTCCAAGGCCGTGCATCTGAAGGATGATGTTGAACGGTCCATCGAGAGGTTCAAGGCGCTCAACCCCTCGCTACACAATCTGGATTACTCGGACGTGCCGATACCGGAGAATCCCGATGTCGCGGTCTTGGACCCTCCCTACGAATCCAAGCAGGCGGCGTACAACGCGCCGGGCTTCGACTACGAACGGTACTGGAAATTCGTCCACCGGTGCACGGATTCGTTCAGGGTCGTCATCGTTTTCGACTGGGACGCGAATATGCGCGCCCGCCTACCCGGCCGCAATTACGACACGCGGAAGATGAGGGTCAATGGCAAGCACAAGGGCGCGTTGGAAGCGATGTGTATAATAGACAACGAACGACCCTAGAACCTGACCAGTGCGTACCGATGAAATCCGCTCAATGTCGTTGCCAGACGCATGGGGGCGCGATCGGCTGAACTACAATGACCGGATACGGCTACGATCGTGGCGCCGAGAAAAGTCAGCCAGTCGTTTAACCAAAACCGCCTCGTTGCAGGCTATCGCGTTGCAGGACATCCAGCGCTGGCCCCTGGCCCACGCCGCACACGAGAGCCTCGTCGCCTCGGCCCTCGCGATCCGCGCGGCAGCGGTCGCGAGACCCGCATTCACGGTTTCTCGGCCGGCCGCCGGGCCGGTGTAGCGGAGGCACCCGCCTTGCCTGCGGAGGCCCCGCCTGTAGTCCCAATGCTCTTGCGGACTCAACAGGACAAATCGAGTCCGGAAGCGCACCCGACGCAAGCAGGCCCTGATGCACACCGTTGGTGCGTCCACAGAAGTGTTTCAATGCGCATCGCAGCCTCGCCCAGTGGCAGTGCATTGGAGTCGCGAAAGGCCGCTACCGGTGCTCCAGGGCGACCAGGACTCGTGGAGGGCGCGCTGCGGCCGGGTATCGCCGCCCGCGGTCGCGCACTCCCACGCCTTCAAGAGATCCGCACGTCGCCGAGCTGAGCCGACCCCGCCACGGCCCGACTCTCGGGGCGCGCGCGTATAAAGGGTCGGAGGATGGCGATCCGACGTTCGGCTCGCCCGACAGGAGACGATTTGGAGGGGAAACCCATGTTCGATGGAAAACAAGATGAAGGCGTGAAAAACTGGTCGAGGAGTAGGCCGAATCTCGAGGAGAACTCGTACTCATTTGACCTTCGGGCGCTGGTGATGGACATCGTCACACGCGGCGTGGAAGCCTTTGTGCACCAAGGCGCGTGCCCCACGCATGCGGTCGTGATCGACGGTCACGGCAAACCGACCTTTCTGGTGCCGCAGTGCCTGCCCGACGACAACGTCAGGAGTTGCTTCGCCGGCGTGATCGCCGAGACCGCGAACGAACGCCACGCGGTCGCGGTGGTCTTCCTTGCCGAAACGTGGGTCTCCGGCGACAACTGGGACGGCGTCACGCCCGTGTCGCAGTGCGCCGACCGGCGAGAGGCCCTCATGGCCACCGTCGAGATCGGCGCGGAAGCAGGGGTCTTCCTCTGGCCGATTCTGCGCGACGGCACGAGTGTCCGCCTTGGAGAGTGCAAGCAGCTGGACGCGGAGTTGGCAACAGGGCGATTCGTGGGTCTGCTTCGACGATGGGATCCCCGAACGAACTAGGGGGCGCAGGGGGCGATGCAGGACGCATCGAAGGCGGCCTGCGTCGCTCGCCTCGCCAGCCGAGCGGCGAACGCCGGCTGGCTGGCATGAGACGGCCGCGAGATTGTCGAGGCGAGAACACGCGCGGAGGCAGGCCCCCTGGTGGTCTGCGCGAGCACCGACGGACACACACCGCACGCCGCCGAGTCGTCTGGGGTCGGCCTCGTGTCAGACCAGCATGATCGACTTGGTCGCCTGTCCATCCATCAGCTCGTTGCGGTCGGAATACTCGCAGACGACTTCGTCCGAGATTGCCACTACCCGGCCATCGGATCTTTCGATGACGATAAGGTGGATGCCGCCGCCGCTGTTCCAAGCCTCGCCGCCCAGCGCTCTCGCCACCGTCTTTGCCTCGGATTCCGTCATTCGCGGCACTCCTTCGGAGAGGCGCGCGGCCGATCATGCGGCCCGCCGGTCGGTCGAGCCGGCGGCGGCGCAGCCGACTGCAAGGTGACCGGCGTCACGCCCACGGAGAGACTAAACCTCGGACCCGGCCACCGCAAGCGCGGCAGCGCTGCCCGCCCGGCCCGAGCGGCGCAGGATCGTTCGCCGACCACGGCTGCCCTCCGGTGCGTCTTACACGGTCGCCCGCAAGCGCGAAGGTCCCAGACGCGTTGAAGGACGCGGGGGCGACTGACGCTGCACACCGCGACCTCCGCACGACTGCAGGCCGGAAACGCCGCACGATAGAGCAGGTTGGCGGCGTGGGGCCTTCCACAAGAGAGAAGGGGGTGTTCAATGATGGATGGGAGCAGCGCGGCTGCGCGGGACCTTCCTCAAGGCCAGGAAAGCAGCTCTCGACGGGTATACTCCTATAGGCAATGGTGCCTCGGAGGAACGAAAGATGCAAAATGAAAGACCGAAGACGGACGAACCGGCAGGCGACGGCAGCGAATTCCATTTCGCTGAGGCGAAACGACTGGGGGTGAGGCCCGTGGTCAAACCCTTTGAGGATGTGATGGCGGAACTGCGCCCCCCCAGTCGGGACGACGAGGACGACTGCGACGACGATGACGCGCCCGAGCGCCTGGAACCGCCCCCGGAGTGCCGGCTGGAGATGCTTGAGAGACTCGTCGAGCGCATCAGCAATGTCGAGTCGGTGAAAGCGGCGCTGGACGCCGATGAGTGCTTCGCCGTGAGGGTCACATGTCGGCAGCTTGTGCGGGAAGAGGAACTAACTTCCGACGACCGGGCTTGGGGTCCAACAGGTAGCCTCACGTACCACCTGATGGCCCCGGACGCGAATACGGCGCGGGAACGGGCGTTGGACAGATTCGCCAGAGAGGTTCCGATCAAGTGCCTCGACCACTACGAGGTGGCGGCGGAGATCACGCAGCACGAGGGCGGCCGCTGGGCCATGCGGTTCATCGCTTGAGACGCGCCGCGGTTAGCATCGTCGCGGCGCAGATGGAGGCCAGCGGCAGGGTTGTGATCGCGATCAGGCCGTGCTCGACTGCGGCGTACGCAAGGGTTACGCCCGCGATCAGGCTTGTTGCTGCAATGAACGTGGTCGAGAGGACGCGGCCAAACCAGCGGGTGATGACGATGACTAAAAGCAAGGGTGCGACAACAGCAATCCACGGCGAGTGGAATGCCTCGAACGGGATGAACTGGATGAGAACGCTTTCTAGGTTTGGAAAATTGGCTGAGCGAAGCGGGACCGCCCAGTGCTTCTCTTCAACAAGGATTGCGCGTCCGGCGTCGCTTGTGGCTCTGTGGCCTCGGGAAATGACGAGTGCAGTGGATGGGGCTCCCTCTTTCCCGAGTACGAAGAGCGGATGGCCGCCGCGAAAGCCGTCGAGCGCGTAAATGTGTTCCTGGAGAGAAGGGTCGCGGACGATGCCGAGGACAGTCGCTGCTTGGCCGTCCATCTTGCTCGCGGTGAAGTCGGCTGGGGAAGTCGTTATGGTCAACATAGCCGCGGCTATACCCAGGCTGATGACGGCGAGGATGCAGGGAAAGCGGACAAGAGCCCTGAAGAACCCCGAGGCCAGAGATTTCATAGTCGATCTCCTGCGTAAAGGCTTCCTGTAGATGGCGATTATTCCTTCACGGGGACAAGTCGGTCGTCAGTCAACTGAATCTGGCTGACGCGGTAGCGGGAGAATCGTCCTTCGGAAAGTTCGATCGAGCCCCGCGTGGCGGCGACTTGCTCGAAGGGAATTCGCAGGGTGGCAGTTGCGTCTTGCTGACTCTGCAGGATTGCTGCGTCGATGGGGTTCGTCCAAACCAGTGTGAGCGTTGCATTCGCGAGTTGTTTGGAATCGACACCCTCCTGGGCTTTGAGAGGACGGGCAGCATCCCGGAGGAGGGATGCGGCAATCCCGGAGTCGGTCGGGAAGGAGATCGCGCGGTCGGCTAGGACAAGGAACTGGTCCCGCGAAGTGCAAAGCACGACCGTCCTGGCGTCAAAGAGGTAGGAGGTCTTGTCGGGCAAGTCGATGAGCACCACTGCCTGGCGGGCGGCTAGCAACGCAGCGATGTCAGCTTGACGGACATTGGAAAACAGTGCCCTGGGAGCACGGAATCCACCGACGTTGGAGCTCTCCCCCGTCGGCAATCGGTTGATCGCCGCGGAGGGATCAGCGACGGCAACGCGGGGAAGCGAAGTACCGGCCGCGATATCGGCCGGGACGGAGAGTGGGCCGGCCGAGGCGTATTCGGTCTTGTGGAACGCGGTCGATGGCTTGGGCGGAGGCGATGTATTGCTCACCGCGTCGGTACTTGCAGTGGGGGTCGTTGCCGAAGCTTGAGCTGCGACTGCGCTGGAGGACGCCGATCGCGGCAATGAAGGCTCTTCGTTGGCGGCATGATCGGGGGAGCCGGGCGAAGAGTTGTTGGCTTGGGTGGCGTGCGGCTTTTGCTGTTGCTCCAACCCCTCAATTGCCGCGTCAAGCTGTTCCAGCTGTTCGTCCGAGACTTCCGTGATCGGCGCAGGATCGAGTTCCTGTGGCGACGGGTCGACGGGCGTCGGCGTTTCGCGATAGCGGGTGATGAACAGAAGGAGCACACAGCCGGCAACCGCGTGGATAATGATGGAGAGGATGAAAGACTTCTTCACGTTCATTGCCTTTCCCCCTTCGGGTTGGGTTGGTGCCTAAAGAGCCGGGTGTAATTGGCTCTGCCCTCCTTGAGGATCAGTTCAATGCGTTGGGCGTCGCCGGCGCGCGCGTTGTCATCAACTGCGACCACGTAGTGACCTGGGAAGGGCGAGGTAACGAGGTAACGAGGGAGTTCCGCAAGTTCGATATTCCTGCCACGCACAAGGACTTTGCCGGAAGAATCGAGCTTGATGACATCGGCGGCGTCGGGAACGGAACCACCATCACTCGATGCCTGAACGAGATGAACGTTCTCAAGGCCTCGGTACATGGCATCTCGTTTGCCGCCGTCCGTTCGAGCGGCGAGATCGCGAAGGATGAGGCCAGCCACGACGATTAGGAGCACATCCACAAAGGGAACCCAGATATGTGTATCGTGAGTCAAGTCATACGGGTTAGTCCTGCGCATGGGGGCGGTCTCCATTGCCGTTTCCAGAGTTGCGAGGTAGTGGGGCTGACGGTACCGGCGCGCGCCCAAGACATTCGACCGAACTCAGTCTTGGGAGGGTTGCGGCGCGCGTCGATCGAGGAGCCGACACGTCGGCGCGCATGGGGAGAAAACTGGGAACCGCAGCGGGCTGTGTGTGGACCCGGAACGCGTCGTCGCCGCGTTGGACCGTGGTGGTAAGGACGTCGTGGATCCGTTCGAGAGAACTGTCCAAGATGAGCCAGTTGAGCAATAACGCTAGCGCTGCCAGCGTTGCACCGGCTACGGTGCTCAGTAAGCCGTGGCCGATCATGGCGGTGGTTGTCTTTGGGTCCGCGTTGCCCATTTGGATGAGCGACATGAGGATCTTGGTGGACGTGACACCCAAAGCGACGAGCACGGAAAGATTACCGAGTGTGCGGATCGAAGCGGAAAGAGTGCCGCCGAAGGCACGGTGGACCAGGCTGTCGATACGCCGAGCCTGAGTGTCCGCCGGGGCGCCGACGGATTCGATCAGCAGTTGGAAGACTGGATCGCACTTGGCGGAATGTGTAGCGATCCTCTTGCGGAAGTCGCGGATCGAGAGGCGGCCGTGAGTGATTTCGGCGGTTTTCTCGATGGTTGTAGCGATCCATTCGCCATGACGTTGGATCGCGCGGCATTCCTTCGAAATGCGCCGGCGGGTCGCAAGCGCCTGGAAGGCGAAAGCGAGCAGGGTTGTGCTCAGCGCGGCGAGTGGGAGCCAGATCAGGTAACTGAAGCCATTACTCATATCGTTCTCCAATTGGGCAACGGATGGTTTATCGCTGGACGGCGCCGTCGGTCGTGAGTTCGGTCTTGCGGAGCAAGTCATACAGAACACGCAGGCGCGCTTCCGCGTCGGGATGAAGTGGCACGGTCACACCGTTTTCGGTTTGCTCCGACAGATCGCGGACCGACGCGGCCTTCATTTGAAGTCGGTTGGCGAGGTCTTTGAGGTCCTCCACCCTCATGTCGATGCTCCACGGCTCGGCGGTCGGCGTCAGGGCCGGAAGAGAACCGGTAGCCGTGGCGTTCGACGGAATCGCGGTGCCGGGCCTCTGCGGTGTGACCACGAGGTCGCCGCTGTCAACGGAGGTTAAGGGGACTGTTGCCGTGATGAAGACCGGGCCGATTTCGCACGGTACAGGGAGCGACTGGCGAAGACGTTGGTCGATTTCTTTGACGCGGGCTTCGAAATTCGCGAACTGATCCGGAAAGTTCTGCGCCAAGCGGCCGTATCGGATGCGGGCGGCCTGGAGTTTGGACGCGTCGTCTGAGCCGATATCGGTGAGCGCGGTCGGAAGGCTCGTGGGCGTGGCAGAGGGCATGGTTGATGCCGGCGGCTTCGAAATGCCGGTGCTAATGAGAGCGTCCGCCGCGCGCTTGACGTCGGCGGGAACTTCGCCGACGACGGGCCTGACGGAGATGGTAATAACCATGCCGATGGCGACTAGCGCGGCGGCGATACGAGGCTGGAGGGTCGGTTGATGGAGGGCCGTAAAGTGGTTCATGGTGGCTCCTTGCTGGACTCGCCAGCGAAAAAAGTTACTTGTCAAACTCACGCACCAATTCCTGAAAGGCCTTGAAGGCCAGCTCATCGCGAAGCGGTTGGGACGGCGTTTCCGACCGTGAGACAGTCCCAGTAGCGGGCCGGATCCCAAGTGTGGCCTTCCCGTCATTGTCCGAGAGGTCGGTCCGTTTGACCGTGGTGGCCGCTACAAGGGCGATCAGTACGCACAGAACGCTGAGGATGATGGCTTTGGGCTTTCTCATGGGTTGACTCCTGAGGAGATGTTCTCCGACGTGTCAGTGTTGGTGGTCGGGTTGGGCACCGACTTCTGGTCTTCTTGGTTCGCGTACTTGAGCATCAACTCCAGGCCGCGGTTGTCCGGAGGGGGGCTGGCTGAATCGGAATTCGAATGCGCCTGCGCGGGTCCTCGGTCGGTGAGCGTCCTGAAGGCGGTATTGTCGATGGCACTGCGACCCTTTCGATGCGCCTTCTTGAGGATTTCAAGCTGAGCGAGCAGCGCTGAGGAATCTGCAATCTGCTTGCGGTAGTCGCCGATAGCGCTGGCCTTGAGCCGTGCGTTCTTGGCGTTGGTGAAGTCCTCTTGGAACGATGCGCGGAGATTCTTGAGCTCGCGAAGCTGGTTGGCGATCTCGTCCGCGGCGCTGCGTGCTTGTTCGGCCTGGGCTGTTGACACTTCGGCGAGGAACTCAGCCGTCTGCTTCATGTTGTCGGCCTCGATGGCCGCGGACAGTGCTTCTGGGGGCACCGTGGCGCCGGAGTCGACGATGACTTTGGCCTTGCGTCCGCCGTCGACGAGAGAGGCGAGCAGATCCTTGGCGCGTTGGGCGTGCTGTGCGTAGGCCGCGTCGCTCGTCCTGGCAGCGGCGTCCATATTCGCCTTGCCGTCTTTGAGCGAAGACTCCATCTCGTTGATGCGCCGGAAGGTCTCCTCTTGGCCAGCCACGAAGGCTTCCAACGCCCCGTCGAATTCGACCAGCAAGGCACTGAACTGGGACTCATACTCGGCTCGCGCACTGAGGCTGGTTTCCGCCTGGGTTCGAAGCTCGGCAAGCCGAGCAACGCGCTGTGCGAAGTCCGGCGGGAGCTTCGACGCCTCGGCCTGATGCTCCAGCCAATCACGGAAGGTGCCAATGCGTTTGTTGAGGTCGAGGACAACTGTGCCGAGTTCTTCACCGGGCTCAGCCGATTCGGGTCGCGGCTGTTTTTGGGGAAACTGCTCGACGGACGGTTGCGTTGCAGAGGGTGGATCTGCCTGCGCGAGTGCAGCGGGAGGGAGGGTGGCGATTGTCGCGGGAAGAATCCCAACGAACATTGCGAGGACCTTCTTGCATGTCTCGGTATTGCGTCTCATACACACTCCTTGTTCAAATCGTACGCTTGTGTGAACCGTTCTCCTCTGAACCTTTCCTGTCCTACGACCTCGGCGTTGGCTGTTACGCCGCCACTACAGTGTGCCGTTCAACCCGAATCGACTGCGCCGGGATGCTCGGTCGGCCGATACGGGCGAGAACCTCGCGTCGCGCCGCCCCGGTTAGGTAATCCAAGATTGCATGTTGGTACCGCCGTCCGCTCGAATGTGGAAAGCTAATTAGAAGTTTCGTGAAGTTCGGCGCGGTTTCCTGCCAGCTTAGATCAACCTCAACCTCGTCGAGGGTGATAATCAACAAGGAGAGTGCCGCGTCCTTGATCGCGTACTGGCGGCGAGTCTCTTGGATGTCACCGTCCCGTTGCGCTTTCTTGGCGGAACGGTTGGCGGCAACGGCCATGTTCGCGAAATCCACGGTGCTGCATGAGTTGGTGTTCATTGTGACCCTTTCTTGTTTGTGGTCTGAATCCTGAATGAACATGACGTTCTTCATGCGGCTATTCTTATCAGAGGCGTGATTGGACATCTGACATGAACCGCCGAACACGACCTGAAGGCTCGAAGCCGTCGCGCAAGGCGCACTCGGGATGGACGACGTTGGCGCTGGTGATCTCATTAAGCGCGGGTCGCCGGTCGTCGTGATAGCTGCCTCGTGGGCGATAGGTGCTCGGGTATTAGCGTGTGGCCCGTTGTTCATGGGAGTATCTATATCAACCACGAAATCCGACATCTGACACATGCTGCACGACAAGGAGATAAGAACTCCGGATTGGGGCACCTCGCGGTTGACTCGAAAACATTCGCGATTTCGTTTTCTCCAGGCGCATGCTCGGCAGTGGCATCGATCGCTTCTCCGTCCGCGACAAGGGAGCGTCTTGTCTACGTATTCGATTTGCATCTGCGGATACTTTATGAACATCGCTATTGGGCAACTGACGCAAGCTGTTCAGCGGCAAGCAATCCGTGATCGATTACGATGACCCTTGCGAGCTGCGGCATCTCCGCGATTGCGAGACGGAACGCACTCTGCCTAGACCTGAGACTGCCGTTGGGAGAAGTCACCGATGGCACGCTCGAATGTTGCCTGTGCCGGTTAGTTGGAGGTCGCGCCCAGGCAAGCGCTGGCGGTAAACTGAATGGCAGGTTGGTGTTACCGTTGCATAGGCCGCATACGCACTAGGTGCCCATCGTAAGCCCGCAAGCGAACCGCCCGATTTGTCCGAAAGATGCTATAGTCCGATAAAACCATTCACTCGTGGCGTATAGGCCGCACTTGAGGTCGCCTGCCGGACTTGTCAGGCATCGTCATTGCGGCGGAAGCGGATCGAGTAGATTACCTTTCGATGATGGGTTTGGTTGCGCCAAGGCTGTCGATTCCGACGGACGAACAGGAAGTTCGACAAGGGCGCCATACGAACACGAAACGTGCCATTTCAGGAGAATGAAAGGTCATGAATCGAAGTCTTTTCGAGTTTGCGCGAACGACGTTCGTGACAGTCCTAGTGCTCAGCACCCTTGGTTGCGAGCGGCAGTCTCCGTCCCCACAAACGGTTACGGTCGGAATGCTTGCACCCCTGACAGGTGCCGGATCGCGGTTCGGCGAAAGCCAACGGAACGGCGTGCAATTGGCGATGGATGAGATGAATATGCAGGGAGGTGTCGGCGGCAAAACCCTCAAGCTGGTGAGCGAGGACACGAAAACCGAGCCCCCGACAGCGGTCACAGCCTTCACACGGCTATCGGAACGTACGGACGTTTTGTGCATCATAGGGTCAGCGGCGAGCCTCGATGTTCCCGCCTATCTTCCGCTAGTCGATAAGGCACGCATCCCACATGTTCTTCCGGTTGCGGTACTCCCGAAGATCACCGAAATGGGATCGCGGTGGACGTTCCGCACGGCGCTGAATGACCGTATCGCTGCAACCCAGATGGCTGAGTTTGCTGTTCGAAAGCTGGGTGCCTCAAAGATCGGGCTGCTCATCGAGGATAGCGCCTTCGGCGAGACGGGTCTGCATTTCGCAAAGCACGCCGAGAACCTCGGCGTGGCCCCGCTCGCGATTGAGCGTTTCAAGCGAGGCGACTTGGACATAAAGCCCCAGCTAACGAAGATGCGATCGCTGGGCGTAACTCACGTACAGTTTTGGGGGTACTACGCTGAATACGCCATCGTGGCGAAGCAAATGCGAGAAGTTGGCTTCTCAGCACAGCTGATGGGAAACCAGGCGCCGGTGAACGACAAGACGATCGAACTGGGTGGTGCCGCGCTGGAGGGTGCGATCAACATCTGTTTGTTCGTGCCGACCGATGCCACTCCGGGGAAGGCGAAATTTGTCGAGCAATATCGAAAACGCTTCGGGACAATGCCAGATACGTGGGCCGCGCAGGCTTACGACAGCATGTTTCTGATTGCCGATGCTGTGAAGCGCGGAGGTAAGGACCGATCTTCGCTCCGTGACGCTCTCGCCGGGACCGACGGCTTTTCGGGGATCACCGGTCAGATCACATTTACGTCCGAAGGAGACGCCCAGTTTCGCGGGGTTTCGGTCGTGCGAGTCACCAATGGCCAGTTTGTTCCGTTCACTGAATGACGGGGCACTGACCGACCAGATTTTTCTTGGTGACTCACGACGAAGTCGACCGTCGCCAGCATCGAGGACTGCTAGGAGCAACCGCGAGTGTTCACGCAGCAACTTGTCAATGGAGTGTCGCTCGGCTTTGTCTATGCATTGCTGGCTCTCGGGCTTGCCCTCGCCTATTCAACCAGCCGTGTGATCAATTTCGCGCACGGCGACGTGTTTACGCTCGGCGCGTTTGTTGGTCTTGGCTTGCAACGACACCTGGGCATTCACTTCGGGTTGGCTGCCGTAGGCGCGTCTATCGCGGTGTTTTTGGGCGGTGCGGTGTTTTCATATCATGTTCTCTGGCGACTTCGTACGTCACTTGAACGGTCCGTGTCGACCATCGCTCTCGGACTTGGTCTGCGGGATGGGATGCTGATCATCTTTGGCTCTGACAGTCAGAGCTTCGACGCTGTATATCCAACGGGAGTGATCGGAATTGGCGGAATGGTCCTCCCTAGCTCATTGTTAATAGTGATCGCTCTGACTGCATTGTTGCTTGTCGGCGTCGGCCTTGCAGTGACGATGACCTCCATCGGCATTCAAATGCGCGCGGCAGCTCAAGATCCGGAGCTTGCAGCGATGATTGGCATTTCTACTCGGAAGATCCAGGCGCTGGGATTTGGTAGCGGCTGTATGCTCGCCGCCATTGCAGGCGTTCTCGTCGGGCCGGTCTGGCAAGTCTACTACGCAGCTGGTTCTCCAGTTGGAGTCAAGGCGTTTACAGCCGCGCTGTTGGGGGGATTTGGGAGTCTCCGTGGCGCAACTCTCGGAGGGTTGATGGTGGGCGTGCTCGAAGCCTTGTTGGCTGGCTATGTTTCATCAACCTGGAAGGATCTAGGAGTCTACGCGTGCCTGCTGATGACGCTGCTGCTGTTACCACGCGGCCTCGTGCACACAGGATCTAACCGGGTGGGGTAGCCGATGCGCATGTTCCGACTATACCTAGCATTGGCTGCGTTGGCGGTGTGTGCTGCTCCCGCTTTGTTGAACCTGAGCCCGACGGCGTGGCGCGTTGGCAGCCTATTCTTTCTTGCCGTCATTATCGCTTCTGGCCTTCACGTCGTGCTGGGCCTCACCCGCATTGTGTCCCTGTGCCACTTCGCCTTGGTGGGTGTCGGCGCGTACACCGGGGGCTACCTGTCTTTACACCAATACACGTCGCCGTTTCTCTCGGTCATTCTCGGCGCTGTTGCAGCCGGCACCGTCGCATTCGCGCTCGCTTTCCTGACGCGAACACTAGCCGACCATTACCTGACGTTAGCAACGCTCGCGGGCAATGAGATCCTCTTGAACGTGTTCCGCAGTGCCACGAAGCTTACAGGCGGCGTGAACGGCATGAGTGGCGTTCCGCCCCTGTCGCTGATGGGGCATGAGCTTTCGCAGCCTGCAATGTATTACCCCGTCGCTGCTTGTGCGGGATTGGCCATTACGTTTTTCGTTCGGCAGTTGGAATCCTGGCCGCTCGGACACGCGTTACGAGTAATGGGCGACCTAGGAAGCCAAGTTGCCTCGCTGGGAATCAGCGAAAGCGGTCTCAGGATGCGGGGGTTCCTTCTCGGCGGCGTGTTGGCAGGGTTCGCCGGGGGCCTTATGGCTCACATTGATGGATTTGTGGGACCTGAAAGTTTCGGCGTTGGCTACTCGGTTTTGTACATTTGCTTTCTGGTGCTCTTTGGCGTCGGTCGTCTGCGCGGCGTTTTCGCCACTGCCAGCGTGACGGTTCTTATTGCGGAGGCGTTG
This sequence comes from uncultured Phycisphaera sp., assembly GCA_964421865.1. GTDB lineage: Bacteria > Planctomycetota > Phycisphaerae > UBA1845 > UBA1845 > SBAX01. The sequence continues at coordinate 26,004 of CAYQZH010000008.1, forward strand.
CGGGCCCTATTTGCATGGCAAATGGTGATCGTTTCCGCAGCGACCATTATTGCCATGATCGCTCGTCGCGTTCCACGACGGGTGCCGGTGCTGGAAGAAGGACAAGGCGGATGAGTCTCGCTCGACCAGTACTGGAGATTCGCGACGTAGTCGTAGAATTTGGCAACTTATGTGCCCTTCAGCTTGGCAAACTCGACGTGCCTCCGCAGGCGGGAGTCGCCGCGCTCATCATGGGTCCTAACGGTGCGGGCAAGAGTACGCTTCTGAACTTGGTGAGCGGTTATGTTGGCGCTCGGAATGGTGCGACTGCTCGGCTGCACTGCCCTCGGAACGACGGCGTCGATCTTCTGCGGTTGTCGAAGGCGTCGGCGGTTCGCGCAGGACTAGCTCGCACTTTCCAAATTCCACCGGTCGTTGAGTCGATCACAATCCGAGAGAGTATTGTACTTGCAGCGCACGCGTCCGAATCTGCCGTTAAATGCATTTCCCTGCGTAAGAGAAATGAACGCTTCCGCGAGCTAGCGGAAATCCTGATCGAACGCCTGGAATTGACAGAGGTTGCTGATGCCTGTCGCAGAGACTTTCCGTTGTCAGTGCTTCGGCGTGCCGAGCTCGGGCGCTGTGTCGCCACTCAACCGCGACTGCTGTTGTTGGATGAACCCTCCGCTGGATCGGATGCCGATGATGTAGGGTTTTTGGTTGGCCTTCTCACTCGTGGTCTGCCGGAACTTGTCGATTCGTTGCATCGACATGGAGCGTACCGATTCCCTGTACTTTCTATAGGCGTGATCACTCATGATTTGTACATGGCGCATCAGCTTTCTAGATCAACGAAGAATGAACCTTTGGTCCATTTCATTCATCGCGGGGTATGCGTCGTTTCTGGACCATTACGACAGGTTCTTGCCGACCAACAGGTGAACGATGTCTATCTTGGCGTGCGGACGACCGACTCTTGAGATTCTGAATCTCGCCTGTGCGCCGATAGGGGAGCCCCCCCTTCGCGGGATCACTCTGAGCGTTTCGGCTGGCGAGTTCATTGCCCTAATTGGTTCCAACGGGTCGGGGACGGAGACCCTTTGCCGATGTCTCGCGGGGCAGCGAGCTTCCACTGGCGGCCGCATCCTGATCGACGGGACGCCGGTGGAACCGCATGCATGGAGCCCGGCGCAGAGGGGACTCTACGTCATGCTGCGTGGCCGCCACGCATTTTACGAGATGACCGTGCACGATAATCTGGTCGCTTCGCCAGGCGCTTGGACGAAGAAGCGATCGGCCCGGCTGGATGAGGTGTTCCGACTCTTTCCGTTCTTGGCCGAGCGACGACATCAGGTTGCAGGAAATCTAAGTGGCGGAGAGCGTCAAATGCTGGCGATTGGCCGAGCGTTGTTGGCAAATCCTCGAGTCCTCCTCATCGAGGATCCCTTTATGGGATTGTCGCCGAAGGTGATGGGAGAGGTAATGGAGGCGATGGTTTCGATATCGCGGCGCGGCGTCGCTGTGCTTACGACGGGAGAAGGCGCACGCGACGTGCCACGGTTGGTCGATCGCACAGTTACGATCTCAAACGGACGAGTAGTCGAAGGCGATGTTGACGCCATGTAAGGCGAAAGAGGCGTGTCATGAGTAGATCCTTCCGTCAGCGTGCTTTCAGCACTTCTCCCTTCGAAGACCGGCTTGGGATCTGCCGGGCCTCACGTGAGGGATCCTTCATTTCCGTCTCGGGCACGGCCCCGCTCGACGGACGTGGGGGCACGGTGACGCCCGGCGATGCCGCCGGCCAGGCGCGTCGTTGCTTGGAGATCGTTGCCGAAGCGCTGCGAGATCTGGGGGCGGGGGTGTACAATATCGTGCGCACGCGCATCCTACTGAGGCGGATCGAAGACTGGCCTGCTGTCGCCGATGTGCACCGGCAGTTCTTTGCCGACATCCAGCCGGCGACAACCCTGATGCAGGTCGGACGGTTTATCGACCCGGACTGGCTGGTGGAGATCGAGGCCGATGCCGTTGTAGCAGGAGCCTGTGCCGCGCCCGGTGACCTGAGTGGCGGGTTCGATGATCGGGGTGTAAGCTCTCGAACAAGCTGGCATTTGGAGGCCCTGGGTATGGCACAACCGCAGGTCGTGCGAGATCTTCGTCGCATTCGCGGACGGGTGTGGAATGTAGAGCAGCTCCTGAAGCGCTACTCCCTCCGGCTATCGAAGGCGCCTGTCCGCCAAACGCGGGACGGCACGGACGACGGATGGATCGATCGACTGATCTACGAGGGTTATCGAACCCACCGCGAGCCGTTCTTGCGGCAGGTCCAAGGATGTTTCGGCGTCGCCGTTCACGATCAGGAGCGAGGTCTCCTATTCCTTGCGCGTGATTGGATCGGGGAGTTGCCCCTCCATGTTTTGGCGACGCCGAGCGCAATCTTCGTCGCGAATACGATCGAGGACATCCGACGGGCAGCCGGTGATGAGTACCAGTATCGATATGTCCGAGCGTTTCCGCACTCGCATACGCAAGAGATCGATCTTTCGGAGATCGAGCCTGGTTGCGTCTCGGTGACCATGCGCCCGCGGGATGCTGTGCTCTATTTTGATTTTGGGCACTGCGCAACCGAAGCGGTTGAGGACGCAGCCCTACATTCCACGGAGGGGAGCTTGGAACTGATCCGATCTTACCTTGTTAGCTCAATCGAGCGCCGTGCAGCATCGCGTGGCTCCGATAAGCAGGCGGTTCTGCTGTCCGGCGGACTGGATAGCTTCTCCGTCGCGATCCTCATGCGCTCCCTCGATATTCCGTTCGAGGCGTACACACTCGTGGTCGACGCCGACAGTGAAGATGCTGCAATGGCCCGCGAATTCGCGAAACGGCTCGGCGTGAACCACAACCTGGTTCCAGTCGACCGGGCAGCCGCCGTCGCGACGCTTGAGAGTGCCGTCATCGCGAGCGAGTGCTACCACTCGTTCAACGTGTTCTGCGCGGTGGGTATGGTCTTTCTGGCTAGGCATCTTAAGGCGTCCGGAGTACGTTACGCATTTTGCGGCGAGGGCGTGAATGAGGCCGTCGGCGACTATACGGACTGGACGGTGGCCGACCCGAAAACCGGGCGTGTTCGCGTTCTCCAACGAATAGACCATGATCGGCTTCGTCGTCCTGAGGAGCGGACAGTTCTAGTATGGGGCCATTCTTCGGATGTCGGCAAATCCAACCGCCAGCTTGGGTCAGGCTTGGCGAAGCATGGCATCTCCCGAATGGTTAAGCCGTTCTTGAAGCACGATCTCGCCCTCGAGTGCCCATATCTTGAGAGTGGGCTCCTGGCTAGGCTTGTCGCCATTCCCCACGACGCACTCGCGGCGTTAGGCGGAAAGGCAGGGTTGATGGCGCGCATGCTCACGCGAGACATGGTGCGTTTCGGAATAGATGAACAACTCTTGCGTGCCTGCAAAAAGGTGCGGCTTCAGGATGCGTCAGAGGGCGGACGTGGCGGGCTTACACTAGCGCTTCTTGAAGCGGGTTACGACCAAGGACGCGTGATTGAGATATTCAATCACTACTTCGGCGCGGACATCGATCCGATCAGGGACGCTAGGCGGCTGGTTTATGCGTCCGCATAGGGAGGAGAAGTCCATATTGGGCTGCGCGGACAACCTCACTGAAGTTAGAGGGCACTGAAAATGGACGCCTTCCAGAAGTTCGCCGCACATGTTAGGCAGACAGCTCGACGTACCGTGCGAGCGGATCGGGCGGCCGTCCAAGACAACCCAAGTAGGATAATAGCTGGCATTCTGCGGAATACATTTGCGGACCCCCTAACTGGGGACTTAGAGAAGGGTCGCCTCGATCTTTTAGCAGACGCCGTATACCTCGTCCTTAATCACACGCCGCTGACAAGGCCCGACAAGCGTGATTTCGTCGCCACAATCGTCTTCGAGAACGTTGAACCAAGGACATGGGAATGGACACGCCAAACCCATCGTCACATAGCGCCCGTGCCAGGTGCGCAAGTTCCCATGATCATCGCCAAACACGGGGAATCACTCGACACAGGTGTCAAGGATGTTGTGGAGAGATTGTGGGCTGATCGTTGGAATGACTACCAAGAGCTAACTGACGCAGCCGAGAGGAACGGTGGTTGGACGACTTGGAACCAGTTCTTGCTGCGCCATTGTAACGATCCGGCACCCCTCGGTGTCGTGTGGCAATCGCACGAGCGTAGTGACTACGCCGATTGCTACGTGGCCCTTGACGATTGCGCGGCGACTGCAATTGGGTTGCCCTCGCCGTGTGATGAGCAATGGGTCCGTCGGCTTCTTGATCTCTCGCCGGATGCATTTCGCCAGCCAGTTGGAGTTGCCAGCTTCGAAAGCTTTACGCGGCTGCAACAAAGCTGGTGGGAGATGACGCCATCAGAGCCGCTGGCCAGCAAGGTACCAGACAGTGCTGCATGGGCAGTGTTTCAACTGCTACGCTGCTACGCAATCTGGGGAGGAAGTGCATTCCTCAGCATCCCAATTACGATCGGCGTCGATGGTCGCGATCGGACCGGCGTCCTTTCGATATGCACGGGGAAGCCGATGTCATCAGATCAAGTGAATCGGTGGGAACTGATCGCAAATCATATCTTTGGTCCATTAGTCGGCGAGGACGCTTGTCAACAGATGCATAAGGCCACGCAAGTAGAGAGTTATGTTGCGGGTGGACACTCTATTAAGGTATGCGTCGATGCCACCGGTTGGCGGAACACCTATTGCGAGCTGGCTTCCGCCTCGCGCCGCTGCACCGATGAGTGGCTGGCGGCCGTACTTAATCGCGGGGCAGCTACGTGCGCGTTGTTCGGATTTGCTCATGGTCTTGGTGCCCTCATGCGACTTCGCGGTATCTTGGATGATGTCCGCCCCGAACGGCGGAAGAAGCTGATTGGCTGGCTGGACGACGAGGCTTTCATTCGTTGGCAAGCAGGAGAGTTTACAGGCGCCGAGGGCTATCGACGTATTTTGTTCCTCGCAGCTAAGGCCGTGAGCAATGCTCGTAGACTACCAGTGCTGCTTCGCGATCGAGTGGGCAAGGAGCTTCTCACGGAAACGCTTTGGTCTCCCGGCGAACCTGTGGATGAGGAGCTCCGGGAGTTCCACAGGGTGCGGCTGCAGCCATTCTCACCCGAAAGCGATTTCGCGGTCATCCTGTATACTGTCGCTGTCGAGCCGCTCATGAACGCGGCCAACGCCGTCGTAAACTTGGGTGGGGCGGCGACTCACCCGCTCGTGGCAGAGGTGGAATGTCCTACCAATCACCCCAACGAACCGTTCGTTCTGCGCGTGGGCAACCAGGCGCTCCATCCTCCCGACAGGAATATGCCCCCAACTCTTCACGACCTCGAACGCTTCTTCTCAGCAATCAACTTAGTCAAGTTTGAGCCCGAAGTTCATTCCGGGCCGGATGATAACCTTTACATGCGGTGGATCCGCCTTGAGATACGTCCGTGGAACCTAGCAAAGTTAATTCGTCCATCTGAGGAGTGACATCATGAAGGTGCCCCCCCGAGAACTTCGCGCTGGCGTACTTGACGACGAGCCTCACCTGTTGCCGCGCCCGATCCAGCGGCAGACGGACGGCAAGGTGTATTGGCGACAGGGGATCGCCTGCGCGCCGCTCGGCGCTGGCGGGCAGCAACAGCCTGCCCTCGGAAGCTGGGCACAGGCGATCCGTTATTGGATAACATTTCATCCTGACGATTTGCCTGACCTCATCATCAGTGACATCCGTTTCACGAAGGACGAATCGACGCCCCTGCGCTGGGGCGTTCGAGGCGAGGACGAGCAGGAGATTCCGACGGGCTTGTCGCATGCAAAGCCGTTTGCAGCTATCGCTCGGGCGCTCGGCAAGCCAATGTCGATCGCGATGTACACGCGGGCCGCTGAGAAATGGCCGGAGCTATACACCAAGTCCCGAGCGCGGATGTCCCTGCTCGCGGCGCACGAGGCGGGCGAACTCGCATCGCTGCTTGGCGAGGATTTGAACGTGGATGCAGAGTGTGACCAGACGACTGTTGAGAGGTGCTGGCAGTGGATTGCTGACCACACCGCCGACAACTTTGAAGAAGGTCTTCAGAAGGCCATTCGGCTGTACCGGGTCCGTTTTCTTGAACTCGTTGGCCAAATTGACGGGAATTTCAGTCGCAGTTCTGTCGTTATTCTCCCGGACGATTGGGTACGCCTTGAACAGTGGTGCAAAGACATGGCGTCGAACCCCAAGCCTCTTTGTTCGAACGACCCTGGCGTCCAGTTCGTTCTTCCCGACGGCAACCCCGTTTGTGTCTTTCTCCATTCGCTCTTCGCCGACGCGTGGGACTCGGGGATGCGCGATCCGGAGCTCGACCTGCTCCCTTCGAGGTGCTTCACGGAGGAAGAAGACGCGACGCCATGTGATCTGGATCCGGATGGTTTGCCGAAAATCCGAGCGTTTGTTCAGCGATTGGGCTGGCTTACAAAGGTCTCTGAAGACGCATCTGATATACTTGAGAAACATTTCGTTCCCGCCGACGCCCAACCAGGCAGGGACCTGAACAAAAGAGTGGTAGACAGTTGGCCTTCGCACAGGCAGGTGCGCGGCCTCGCGCTGTTATTTCAGATTCTGCGCTTGGAGCATCTGAATTTCAAGAGGTGGATGGAGGCGTTCGAAAGCTACCGATGGCACCTTCGTCCTGATGAAAACCACAAAGAGCCATACTTCGAGAACGATCATGCTACTCAAACCCTTCGCGGCGCGTTGACAAAGTTGCTCCGGAAGTGCAGCGCAATTGGCGGATCGTTCACGCGCGCGGACGTTGTCGAAGACTTCCAGTGGGAGGGTGAGTCCATCGACGACGCCGATGTGTCCTGGGTCGCCTGGTATTTTCAACTTCTCTGTGATGCTGGGAGTCTCCTTTATGATGTTGGCGAAGATAACTATTGTGTGACGGATGGGAATCTCAATACTCCGCCAATTCCTTTGCCGCCACCAGCAGGTGTCGATTGGGTGACTACTCATCCGAAGATCTCATTAGGTTTTGATGGTAATGATAACGCAGTGCGTCGTGTGCTGACGGAGGCGTTCGGGCTGACAAGTTTGCCGGAGGGAACAGAATTCCTTAAACAGTTTGTTGCTGGCCAAAGCCGCCAATGGCTGAAAGAGCTCTGCCGCGGCTACGTCAAGAGAGCACTCAGTTGGACTCAATCCGAGACTTGGCCTCCCTCTATTCGCTACTGATGAAGCCACAGCGAACACGGTGCGAGCTGGATGTCGGAACCTAGTGTTGTCCATCCCGAAAACTCTATCCGGCGTGTTTCGCGCTCGAGGAGCAGGCGTTTTCCAGCACGACATCGTGAACGCAGCCGACGCAAGCGATGGATTCCGGGTGGAGTCGGCGTTGAATTCCGGTCGGCGCGGACCGGGCGCCTTGAATTCGTGTGTAACGTGAACCCTCGAAGCCGTTGCTCAGGCGGCGCGGCGATACCGATGATGCAATCTACCGACTTGCGGAATCGCAATCACTCGGCCGCGGGGAGGCAGTTCGACTTCGCGCTCAGTCGGCGCGTTCCGATCGAGGGATAAGTGAGGCCGGGAGTTCAGGTAATAGTCACAGTACGACCGCAGGAAGCGCCGCAGGTGTCGTTCGTTGATCACGATAACATGGTCGAGACACTCGCGCCGGATCGAACCAATCAGGCGTTCGCAATAAGGATTCTGCCAGGGGGACCTCGGCGCACATACGACTTCTTCGATGCCCATATTGGCGACGCGTTCACGGAAGCGCGCGCCGTAGATTCCGTCGCGATCACGAATCAAGAATCGCGGCGCGTCGTCGAAGGGGAAAGCTTCAACAAATTGTTGCACGGCCCACTCCGCCGTTGGATGAGAGGTTACGTTGAAGTGGACAATGTAACGTCGGTCATGACGGAGCACGACGAAAACGAACAAGATGCGGAACGTCGCGGTGGGGACGGTAAAGAAGTCGATGGCGACGATGTCGCGAACATGGTTGTCCAGGAAGGCTCGCCACGTTTGAGATGGCGGCTTGCGTGGGTAAACTCTGTACTCGTCGATGGTGGACTCGGCGACAACATGGCCCAGCAGCGCGAGTTCTGATTGAATACGAGGCGTTCCCCACAGCGGATTCCGCGGGACATGCGGCGGATCAGGTTGCGAATCTCAGCTTTGATCTTCGGTCGGCCGACTTTGCCCGTTCGAGATTTCCAACGCCAGAAAAGCCTGAAGCCCTCGCGATGCCAGCGGACCACGGTGTCGGGTTGCACGATCAGCAAAGCCGCACGCCAATCCGCCCAGATACGAGACAGCAGCGCCCAGAAAATCCGGTCGCGCCGCCGGAGCCGCGGCGTTTTCGATTTCTGCTGGAGAATGGCGAGTTGCTGTCGAAGGGCGAGATTCTCAGCGGCGAGTTCGGTTCGGTTGCGAAGAACGCCGCGTAAGAACAGAACCAAGATGCGAATCAGGCCCATTTCACAGCCTCCGAAAAGGTCAACCGCGATCTGGAAACGGTAGCTGGGGCGCCAAGGTCGTCAATCTGTAAGTCCTTTGTTGACAAGGCGGACGGAATTTTCTGGATGGACAGGAGTGGCTCGGCCCCTCACGCGTTCACCGACGTTTCTATCTCCTTCAACCCTTCGATCACGGAGTCAAACTCGGGAACCTCACCGAACATCATCTCGCTGGCCATCTCGTTGTAATCATCGCGAAGCTGTCCGAGCAAGTAATCCGGCGGGGTCAATCTGAGCGACCCCGGTTTCGCCAGATCGTATTTGGCCCAGACGCGAGGGAAGAACAGCGATGTGTGTTCGACGACCTCGGCAAGCAGGTTTGTGTCGGCGAGGGCCTTCCGCCCCAGATCATGCTGGGCGAGGCGGAAAAGATCGTAGTAGTGGCGGGCCATGCGTGGGCCAAGCCGCTTGTTCTTGGGGTGATGATGAAGTCTGTGCAGGATGGTCGCCTTGTCCCAGAAAGTCCTCTCGGCTGAGACAACGAGAGGTAGCTCGGTATCGGGTTTGTCGAATTGGTCCGGGAACGGATCTGCCGCGTACGGACGGATCGACCCCTTCACGGACGGCCAGGGATTCCCGCGGGCCCCAAGCTCCAAGCGGACCATGGCACGCAGGTACTTGGGATGCTGTTCGATCGTGGGGTACTGGAAGAGAATGGTCTGATCGTCGGCGTCATCATCCGCGAAGGTTGTCTCCCAAGTAGTCGAGCTGGCTGCAACACCCAGAGCCTCAGCGCATGCATGGTCAAGAGCGGGCCTCAACTCATCCCGAACGAAGTCGCGGGCGCTGGTCTTGATCTCCTCTACGAGTCGCTGGCGAGCATTGTTGGAGAGCCCCGGTGTCGCTGGATTCTTTGCATCGGTGAATCCGAGGTCGGTGCGATCAATGACAAGATCGACGTCCTCCGACATCCGCTCGATTACGCCAAACACCTTGGCGAGCGACGTGCCACCCTTGAAATGGATTTGCGCTGGTAGCTGCGTGAGCGTGTAGACGCGGCGAAGCACCCAGCAGACCCAGAAGTCCTTCTCGATGATGCCGGCGGTGAGACCACGCGACTCGGCGGCGGCACGGAAGAGATCGGAACGGTCCTGTGGCTCCAATCGGGCAACCTGATCCATGGGCGTATCATACCTTCGGGCTGGCGATCCTTCGCGCGGCATTAGCCACCCACGCAGCGGCGTAGCGTGCTTTGCGCAGGAGACGCTTCCGCTGGACAACGCTGAGTTGACGTCGGAATGTCTCAATCGCCTTGTCGTCAAGTGACGATTCTCCGGCATTGATGATCGCTTGGATCGCAAGGCTGGTAGCGTCATCCTCGTCCGCGAGTTGCTTGGCAGGTACCTGCTTTAGTCGGATCGTCTGGTTGCCGACACGGACCGATCGGCTTCGACCGTCGGTGAGATAAACCGGCTTGGCCGGTACCTGGGTAGATAGGCCGAGACGGTTGGCGATGGCGGCCGGAGACGACGCTACGCGACTGCCGGTCCGTCGCCCTATGGTTTGAGCTACCACGTCCGGGTCCGGGGGCACGGTGATGCCGAGGCGTTTATTGGTTCGGGGCACGTGGTACAGCCCATGGCCGATCCGCTGGATGGCGCCTTGTCGAACAAGACGGGAAAGCGCCTGGTCCACGGCATCCCGTCCGGCGAGGTCCAGAAAGTCCTTGGGGGTGACTACGGCCCCTGCCCCCTTGCGGCGGACACGTGCGAGGATTCTGGCTCTTGTCGTATCCATGGATGACACATCTCCTGTCAGAAAAGTATAGCATAAATCTGACAATAGTCAATCGCCAATCCTCGCCGATTTCGGCACTCGATAGGCTGGAAGAAGGTGGTTATCGGCCCATGCCCACGCATCGCGTGACCCTAAAACGGATTGGAGGCGGCTCTCCCGCCCAGCCCAGAAAAGCTGCGGGCGACCATTCGTCGGTGCTCTACCGGGCATCCGCTCGGGGGGTAATCCCATCAGGATGCAGCGGGCGAAGTGGAGATGCGTCCCGTTTTCGTCCCAATTCGAGGCGCTGTCGGTGTCGGCGACGAGTCGGCTGCTGAGGGCCTCGTGTTCTTGGCCACTACGCACCGCACGCGGTTATCCCCGAGGTGATGGCTTGGCTACCGCAAGGCGGCGGCGGAGAGCGCCGGGGCCATGGGACGGGGGGCGATTTCCCCCGCGCGTCTACCCACGTTCACTTCCTGGCTGGTTCCTGGCAAACGGCAGTTTTTCGGTGTCTTTTCATGTTATCGGATGTCAGTTAGAATGTGCGCAAACCCTTGAAAACAGGGCAGTTAAGGCGGTTCTGGGATTCGAGCTCGGCCCTTCGATTCCCCCCGCCTCCATTCTTGGAAACCCGGCAGGAAATGTAGGAAACGACGATGGGAGCAGGGTTTACGTCGAAACCGACCAGACCACTCGAAACCGTTGGGGACCATCGAAAACCGCGTTTTGTTGGCAGTTTGTTGGTACCCCGTTGGTAGCCAGGCGCCCGTTCCACGTCCCGCCAGCAAGCAACCGTACCACCCCAAACGCTGAACCCGACTTCGCTCCCTTGGCCGCAAGGCTCGTGACCACGCGAGATCACGTGACCTGCCCCCAATTCATGTACCAGCCGCTGTGAGAGTCGACCGTGTTTCGCC
>CAYQZH010000009.1:0-37096 GCA_964421865.1 uncultured Phycisphaera sp.
TTGTCGTGAGTTCGCCGGATTCCGGGCCGATGTTCGCGTCGGAGGTTGTGCCCAACGCGGCCTTCTGTCGATCCTCGATCAACCGATACACGCCGCGATCGGTACGGTCGATGAGATAGGACCGACAACCGGCGGTCAGTGACGCGAGGATCAACAGCGCAACGGCAGCAGGTCTGTTCATGCGTCTCAAGGATTCCACGCGTGCTGCCAATCCCATCTTCAGGTAGGGATACCCGCAAAACGCGCGCCGCGTCAACGCGCAAACCCGCCGGGGTGCATCCCATCTCGGGTGGCACGAAGGGACCGGCTAACCGACCTCGCGTTTCTGGAAGGCCGCGACGGCAATGCCGAGGATGCCCGTGGTGAGCAGCAGTGCGTAGCCGGTGGTGTAGAGGACGTAGGTCCACGTGACGGAGGTCTTTTCCGAGCCGGAGGTCAAACCGTCGATGATCCAGAAGGGTCCGACGTTGGGCACGGCCCGATAGGCGACGGCGGCGAGGGCCGATCCTTGCTCGTACTGCCCGAAGGCGTAGTCGGAAATGATTCCCAGGCCAAGTACGCCGGTGCAAATCACGAGCGTCATCAGTTGTCCGAAGCGTGTGGAGGCCGCCACCGCCACCGCCGAGGTCACCAGGATCACGAGGAACACGAGATAAGCCGCGAAGACGATCTGCCCCCCGACGAACTTGCTGCCGAACGGGATCACCGCCCAATGCTTGTCGAGTTTGGCGACCAACAGCACGCTGACGGTCAGCATCGCAGCGATGAAGGCGATCGCACTGGCGGGGAAGTCTGTCCCATAAAAATAGTTGCAGAAGCCGGCCGCGACGAACGAGAGAACGAGACTGCCGAATCCAAACGCCAGGACTGGGGCGTCCCAGGGCTGCGCGCTGGTCTGCAACACTCCGTGCCGCTCGGCCAGCACAAAGACCAGGAAGCTCAGGTAGTAGGCTACGACCAAGGCCGATACCAACCCCGCGAATTTGCCCAGTATGAACAGCGGACGACCGATCGGCTTGGAGATCACCGTGAGCACCGTTTTGTTCTCGATTTCCCGGCTGAGAACCCCGGCGGCGCTGAAGGCGGATAAGAACAAACCGCTCAGCAGCAACGTAGAGAGTCCCAGGTCGAGGAGGAGTTTGTCGTCGTCGTCGAGGGTGAAGCCCGCGAGGGAGACGTTGAGGATCAAGAGCCCTGCGGTGGTGAGCAGGATCACGCCGTAGATCGGCTGGCGGATCGTCTCCACGAAGGTGTTGGCGGCCAGGGCATAAAAGCGTTGAATCATCGGACGCCGATCAGCGGTCTCCAGCGGACCGCCCTGGTTCGAGAGCCGCGTTCGGTGCGTTCGACACCGGCCGGTTAGCCGCGGTTTGGCACTTGCAAAGCCTTATTGTAAGCTGCCTTCGCGTTTCGGCAAGGCGGCGCGGACCGGGGAACCATCCTTACGGTACGCTTGAGGGCCGTGGAGGTTCTCGCTCCTCGAACGTATAGATACTGCGACCCGTAAAGGACCAGGCCGACCACGGCATCCAGACGCGTATGAACGAGCCCACTCGACCGGATGATCGCCGCGCCCAACATGTGGCCGCCCTGGGACTGGTCCTCCAGGCGGCCGCCTTCGGAACGTTGCTGGGCGTCGCGTACTGGTCGAAGTCACACGCCGTCGCCGCCGTCGCCCGGGTCATGCTGGCCGGGCTGCCCATCTGGTTCATCCTCTTTTTGATCTTCCAGCAGCTACGCCGCGTGGGGGCTGAGGAATTGGAGACGGCCGAACTCCGCCGCACACGCGCGGAGGGCGCCGCGGACCACATCTTCGAGCTGGACGACGAGGCCCTCCTCCTGGAGCAAAACCGTCTGCGGTGGATGGTTCGGTGGTTCCTGCCCACGACGACGGTGCTCGTGGCTGGTCTGCTGTTGATGGGTCACTTCGTCGCCTGGGGCTGGTCGCTGGACAAGGCGTTCACCCAGGAGGGTCTGAACCGCACGCAGCAGCCGACGCTGATGATGTGGTTCATCGTCGGCATCGGGTTCCTCTGTTTTCTCTACGCACGATACGTCATCGCCCTCTCCCGCATTCCCAACTGGCGGATGCTTCGGGCCGGGGCGTCGTGCATGGCCGGCAATGCTCTCGCCTGCCTGGGGCTGGTCATCGCCTTGATGGCGGCCACCACCGCCGACTGGGCCGAACCGCTGTTCGCCTACCTGGTGCGCGGGGGCTTGATCGTGCTCGGCATCGAACTGACCGGCAATTTCATCCTCGATTTCTACCGCCCGCACACTCCCGGGGTCGTGCCGCGTCCGTCCTTTGACAGTCGCCTCCTCGGCCTCATCAGCGAACCGGGCGGCATTGCGAAGTCCATCGCCGACGCGGCCAACTACCAGTTCGGGTTCGAGGTCAGCTCCACCTGGTTCTACCAATTGCTGCAACGGTGGATGTTCCCCATCATGGTCGTGACCTTCGTTGCGGTCTTGGCGTTGACCGGTGTGGTGATCGTTGACGCCGACGAGCAGGTGGTGGTCGAGCGATTCGGCCGCCCGATGGCCGAGGCGGTCCGCGTGCTTTCGCCGGGGCTGCATGTCAAGTGGCCCTATCCGATCGACGTGGTGCACCGCGCCCCCGTCAAGCGGGTTTCCGAGTTGGTGATCGGCGAAGCCGGCGAGAAGGACGATGAGGACCCGCGCAAGGCCATCCTCTGGACCGAGTCCCATGATTACGTCCCGGAGTTGATGCTGCTGGTCGCCGCGCCGAAGGTACGGACCGAGGGTGAACCGTCGGCCCTCGGACGTTCTCCCGCCGCCGTAGAACCCTCTCGCGGCGGCACCGCCAGCGTGGCGGTCAGCCTGCTGATGGTGTCCCTGCCGATCGAATATCGGGTCAAGGACCTGAGCAAGTATTTGTATTCGTACGACGACCCGGTCCGGCTGATGGAAGCCGTCGCCTACCAATACTTGTCCGACTATGCCGCCGGGGTCGATATCGACGCCTTCATGGGTCCGGGCCGGACGACGCTCAACGACGATCTCAAGCGGCTCATTCAGGACCGGCTCGACGCCCTCGACTTGGGCGTGGAGATCGTCTTTGCCGGACTTCGCACCGCCCATCCGCCGTCCAAGGGGGGCGTGGCCGCCGCCTTTCAGTCGGTGGTGACGGCGGAGACCAAAAAGGCTGCGACGATGGACGCCGCCGAGGGCGAAGCTCGTCGAATGCTCACTTCCGTCGCGGGCACCGAGGAACGGGCCAGGGCGCTCGACGAGGCCATCCGCGCACGGGAGAAGCTCAACGCGGAGTCCGGCGTTGACCCCGCGGGCCTTGCGGAAGCCGACCGTCACGTGGACGAACTGTTGCTCGGCGATCCGGCAAAGGGAATCGGTCCGCCGAGCGGCGAGACCGCAACGCTGATCGCCAACGCGAGGACCTCGGCGAGCGAACTCATCACCTTCGCGGCGACGCAGGCCCGGGCCTTCGGTACGGAAGTGGCGGCGTATCAGGCGGCCCCGGCGTTGTATACGCAACGCAAAATCCTCGAAATGTACGCCGGAATCGGCGACATCCGTAAGTATTTGATCGTCGGCAACCCGTCCAACGTGATCATCGAATACCAGACCGCCCAGGAAGGCGGGTTGGACAAGATTCTGTCCGAAGGTCTCGAAGCGGAGAAGAAAAAGGGGAAGTAGCCGGCGCTCGTGCTCCGCTACGGCTGTGCGTCGCGGCGGTTCGATTTTCGGTTTGACGTAAGAAAGAAGGAGAAAACATGACGACGAAAGCGAACGGGATTCATGGGCTTCTAAACCCGGAGAACTGCGCGGTAATTTTCATCGACCACCAACCGCAAATGGCGTTCGGCGTCGCGAGCATCGACCGCCAAATGTTGCTGAATAACACTGTCGCGCTCGCAAAGGCCGCGAAAGTGTTCAAGGTTCCGGTGGTTCTGACAACAGTGGAATCGGCGAGCTTCAGCGGGAATATGTGGCCGCAACTTCTCGACATCTTTCCGGAACAAAAGCCCATCGAGCGGAGCACCATGAACTCTTGGGAGGACAAGAACTTCGTGGCTGCCGTGGAACGGACCGGTCGTAAGAAACTGGTGATGGCCGCCCTGTGGACCGAGGTGTGTCTGGCGTTTCCGGCCATTCAGGCGATGGAAGCGGGGTACGAGGTTTACGCGGTGGCCGACGCCTCCGGCGGCACGAGCGTTACGGCCCACGATTACGCAATGCAGCGTATCATTCAAGCGGGCGCCGTGCCGATGACATGGCAACAGGTGCTATTGGAGTTCCAACGCGATTGGGCGCGCAAGGGCACCTACGATGCGGTCATTAACATCGTGAAGGAGCACTCCGGGGCGTACGGGCAGGGTGTTGAGTATGCGTATACGATGGTGCACAAGCAGCCGTCGAGCCGTGGTACGGGTCGATAGCGTTGACGGACGAAAGTCGTCTTGGCGCGCACGGCGCATGCCGTGCCCCAAGCCCGTTTCGGGTTGGATTCCCCGGCGAACGAGGCTTGCGCGGCAAGTTAGCATTGGATTGTGCGCGGCTGTCCCGCTGTCGCGGATTGTTGGAGGATGAACCACGATGAGTACGCACGCAGAAACTTCCGGCGGCCCTACGGCGGCGGACATGATCATCATGGGAGCGAAGATCACGACGCTCGATCCCGCAAGACCATCCGCCGATGCGGTGGCGATGAAGGACGGTCGCTTTGTTGAAGTGGGCGATACCGCAACGGTCATTCGCCATCGCGGAAGTCGAACAAAGGTGGTCGACGCCAACGGCCGTCGCATCATTCCGGGCCTTAATGATTCGCACCTGCACGTCATCCGAGGCGGCCTCAACTACAATTTGGAGTTGCGTTGGGACGGCGTTCCCAGCCTAGCGGATGCGCTGCGCATGCTCGAGGAGCAGGCCCGGCGTACGCCGCCGCCGCAATGGGTGCGGGTCGTCGGAGGCTGGTCGGAGTTTCAGTTCGCCGAGCGGCGAATGCCGACGCTGGGCGAGATCAATGCCGTCTCGCCGGATACGCCCGTCTTTGTGCTGCACTTGTACGACCGAGCGCTATTGAACCAGGCGGCGCTTCGGGTAATCGGCTATACGAGAAACACGCCCAATCCGCCGGGTGGAGAAATCGCGCGCGATCCACAGGGGAACCCGACCGGGCTTCTTATTGCTCGCCCCAACGCGCTGCTCCTCTATACCGCTCTGGCGCTGGGGCCCAAATTATCGGCGGACGTTCAGGCCAACTCCACCCGCCAGTTCATGCGCGAGCTGAACCGCCTGGGGGTCACCAGCGTCATCGACGCCGGCGGAGGGTTTCAGAACTACCCCGATGATTACCAAGTTATCCAACACCTCCACGACCGCGGTGAAATGACGGTCCGCATTGCCTACAACTTGTTCACCCAGCGCCCCAAAGAGGAGTTCGACGACTTCTCGAAGTGGATCAAGATGACGAAACCCGGCGCAGGAAGCGATTTTTACCGCATGAACGGTGCGGGCGAGATGCTCGTGTTCTCTGCGGCGGACTTCGAAGACTTCCTCGAACCACGCCCGGATTTATACACGGGCATGGAGCAGGAACTGACAAACGTCGTCCGCTCTTTGGTGCAGCAACGATGGCCGTTTCGGCTGCACGCGACCTACGACGAGTCGATCAGTCGTTTCCTCGACGTTTTTGAATCCATCAATCGCGAGATTCCGTTCAATGGACTACGTTGGTTCTTCGATCACGCCGAGACCGTCACGGAGCGGAACCTGGAGCGAATTCGGAAGCTGGGCGGCGGAATCGCCGTACAGCACAGGATGGCCTATCAGGGCGAGTACTTCGTCGAACGTTACGGAGCCAAAGCCGCCGAACACACGCCACCTATTTCAAAGATGCTGAGCATGGGCATCCCGGTCGGCGCGGGGACCGACGCCACGCGAGTCGCGAGCTACAACCCTTGGGTGTCGCTGTACTGGATGGTGACCGGCAAGACGGTCGGCGGAACGCCGTTGTACCGGAAGGACAATTGCCTCGATCGTGGCGAGGCGCTGCGGCTGTACACGCAGGGCAGCGGTTGGTTCTCCGGCGAAGAAACCAAGAAAGGCGCGATCGCTGCGGGGCAATTTGCCGACCTCGCGGTGCTCACTGCGGATTATTTCTCGGTACCCGAAGAGGAAATTAAGAGGATCGAGTCCGTGCTGACGGTCGTGGACGGCAAGGTCGTTTACGGATCGGGCGAGTTCTCGCCTCTGGCTCCGCCGCCCGTACCGGTTATGCCGGACTGGTCGCCCGTCGCGAGATTCGGCGGATACGGTGCGCCGGAATATCAGGCAATGGCACCTTCGAGTCTTTCTGTGGCCGAGCGTTGTTTGGCGCATGGTCATGGAAGAAGTCTCGTGGAGCGAGTCGGCGAGTGGGTGAATGGTCCCCGGCACGCCTGGGACCCGGGCTGTTCGTGCTTTGCGTTTTAGTGAAATTACGCCATGACGACTCACACGAAAACGCGTATTTCAGCCAGACAGGCCGGCTCCGGTACGCCGCAGGCGTGCGACGTTGCGCGCCGATGGGGCGAGCTGGTCGTGAGGCGCCGAGCTACCGGAAAATGCCACGTTTCGCCGACGCTCCGGGGAGCGATCCGGCGTAGTAGTAAGGTCCGCTTGGGAGCCGCATTGCCATGAAAAACATCGGAACCATCGCCGCCGCCGTGTTCCTCGCCGTCGTGCTCGCGTTGTACATGTGCACGTTCCAGGTGCGGTTCACGGAAGTGGCGATCAAGAAGACGTGGGGCAAACCGGCCAAGGAGGCGATCACCGAGCCGGGCCTGTACTTCAAGTGGCCGACGCCCATCCAGACCGTCGTGAGCTATGACCAACGCCTCCGCATGATGGAGGACCGCACCGAGGAGACCCGCACCGTCGACGGCAAAAACCTGGTTCTCTCGACGTTCACGCTTTGGCGCATCAGCGACCCCTCCCGGTTCCACACCAACTTCCCCACCGGCGTCGAGGACGGCGAACGGAAGCTCCGCACCACGGTCATCACCCACAAGCACGCCGTGATCGGTCAACGCGGCTTCGACGAGTTCGTCTCCACCGACCCCGCCAAGCGCAAGCTGCGGGAAATCGAGTCGGCCATTCAGACCGCCGTCGCCAAGGATGTGCGCGAGGAGTATGGCATTGAGGTCGTGGGTTTCGGCATCAAGAAGTTGGGCCTGCCGCAGTCGGTCACCACGTCCATTTTTGACAGTATGAAATCGCACGAACAGGCCAAGGCGGCCAAGTATCTGGCCGAGGGCGACGCCAGCGCCGCCGATATTGTGGCCAATGCCAAAGCGACCAAGGAGCGGATCATGGCCGCGGCACGAAAAAAGGCCGCCCAGATCGAGACGGAAGCCCAGGCCGTCGTCAGCGGCTACTACAAGGAGTTCGACAAACACCCGGAATTGCGGATCTTCCTTGACACCCTCCGCACCGTCGCCGAGGCTCTCAAGCAACGTACGACGCTCATCCTCGATACCGAACAAGCTCCGTGGAACGTGTTCACCGACGAAGGTCGCCGAGAGGTTCACCCGACCTCGTCTCCCTAGGACGTCAACGACGATGCACCAACACGCCGATCATCCCGAGGACCATCCGCACCGCCAACTGGAGGGCATCGAGGAACCCCTCGACGCCGCCAACCAGTCCCTCTCCGACGCTCTTCGCGCCAGCTTCCGAATCCTCAAGGGCATTATGATGGTGCTCGTCCTGCTGTACATCTTCTCCAATGTCCGGCGGGTGGAAAGCCATGAGCAGGCCTTGCTCCTTCGACTCGGTCACCTCAGTCCGATCGTGTACGACGCCGGGGTGGTCTGGGCCTTCCCGTTCCCGATCGACGAGATCGTCCCCCTCCCGACCCGACAGAGCAACGATCTTCCCATCGACAGCCACACCTTCGGGCGCCGTCCCGATGAGGTCGGCAAACCCCTGGCGTTCATCGCCCGCGGGATGGAGGGGCTGAACCCCGCTCTCGATGGGGCGTTGCTCACCGCCGACGCCGGCCTGGTCCACACCAAATGGAAGGTGACCTACAAGTTCGACGACGTACGCAAGTACGTCTCGCAGATCGTCGGCAAGGACGTAGAGGCGGCCAAACGCTTGATCCGATATCTGGTCGAGACCGTCGGCATTCACGTCGCCGGTGAACACACTGCCGAAGAGATGATCCGCACGCGCGTGGACGATGTGCAAAACGAAATGCGGAAACGGATCAATGATCGACTCGACGAGTTGGACAGCGGCATCGAAGTCACGCGCATCGAAATGTTTGAACCCACTCCGCCGATTCCCATCCGCGAGGCCTTCGACGGAACGCAACGGGCCGAAAACGCCAAACAAAAGAGGATCCAGGACGCCCAGCAGCAGCGCACGAAAATGCTCAGCGAAGCGGCCGGGGCGGCCTTCCCCCGCGTCATTCAACTGCTCAACCAGATTGACAAGGGCGGCAAGGATGCATCCGCCGAAGCGGGCCGTAAGAAGCTGGACCTACTGCTCACGACGGAGGTCGAAGGCAACGCCGGTCGCCTCATCAAGGACGCCGGCGCCTATCTCTCCGTCGTCGTCGGCCGCATGCAGGGCGACGTGGACCTCTATCGAACGCTCCTGCCGGAGTACGAGCGGAACGCCCCGCTCTTGATCGGACGCCTCTGGGAGCAGACCCGCCAGGACATTTTCGCGGGCGCGGGCGTCATCAAGTTTTACCGCCCGCCGGGGTGCCAGATTCGGCTGCACGTCCCGTTTGATCCCGAGCAGGCCCGACTCGAAGAGGAACGGCGTCTCACGAAAAAAGAGTTCGATCCCTCGACGCTGCGTCCGGAACGCCTCGTCCCCGTCGGACCGGGGGGAGAGTGAGGTTCCGTCATGGTCGAGCGTACGCTGCCGGTGGTGCAGACGGCCGGGTTGTGCAAGACGTTCCGCGATTTCTGGCGCCGACCCCGCGTCGAAGCCGTCAAGGACCTCAACCTCGAAATCTACCCCGGCGAAGTTTTCGGGCTGCTCGGTCCCAACGGCTCGGGCAAGACCACGACGATCAAAATGCTCCTCGGACTCCTCTACCCGACGCGGGGCCGAATCTCCGTCTTCGGCAAGGCTCCCACCGACGTCGCCGTCAAGGCCCGAATCGGCTTTTTGCCGGAGGAGTCCTACCTCTATCGCTTCCTCGTCGCCCACGAGACCCTCGACTACTACGGTCGTCTGTTTCGGCTGCCCGCACGGATTCGGCGGGACCGGACCGAGCGGCTGCTGGACATGGTCGGGCTGCGCCAGGAAGCCCGGCGGCGAATCGGAGAATACAGCAAGGGAATGGCCCGGCGCATCGGGCTTGCCCAGGCCCTCATCAACGACCCTGAGTTTCTCATCCTCGACGAACCCACCGCCGGCCTCGATCCCATCGGCGCTCGCCAGATCAAGGACGTCATCCGTGAACTGGGCAACAAGGGCAAGACCATCCTGCTCTCCAGCCACGTCCTCGCCGACGTCGAGGACGTGTGCGACCGTGTGACCATCCTTTACGGCGGCCAGCAACGCGCCGCCGGCGACATCGCCGACTTATTGTGCCAGCGCGACGTCACTCAGATCACGACACCCCCGCTCTCCGAAAGCACGGTGGAGGAGTTGAAGGCGTTGATTCGTCGATTGGAGCAGCGCGACATCCTGGACGTCTCCCACCCACGGGTGAAGCTCGAGGATTTTTTCCTGCGGATCGTCGAGGAAGCCCAGGCCGCCAACATCCGCACCTCCGGCGCTCGCCGGGGCGGACAAGTGCCGGAGTTTCTCCAGAAGCCGACCGAGACGACGACGCACGACATCATCGAGTCGT
Organism: uncultured Phycisphaera sp.; assembly: GCA_964421865.1. Taxonomy (GTDB): domain Bacteria; phylum Planctomycetota; class Phycisphaerae; order UBA1845; family UBA1845; genus SBAX01. Next base: position 9,839 of record CAYQZH010000009.1, read on the forward strand.
TGGTCGAAGCCTCGTCCCGAACGACGCAGCGCCTGACTCCCGCCGAACCGACGCCCATGCGACCACGCCCCGAACCGTCGCGCCAAGTGATCGACGAACTGTTGGGACGCAAGGAGACACGGCTGCCCATCGAGCCTCCGCCGATCCGCGACCTTGAACCCGTGCCGCCGTCGTCGGACCTGTCGCGCACCCAGAAGGCTGCGGACCGGAGTGTGATCGAAGATCTCCTCGGCGGGGACGGACACAAGAAACCTGAGAAGTAAATCGTGAGCAAGATTTGGGCCGTCGCACGTCAGATGATCGCCGAAGGCATCCGCATGAAGATCGCCTTGGCCTTTCTCGTGCTCATCGGCATGGTCGTCCTCGGACTCCCCTTTTCCATTTCCGGCGACAGCTCCTTGACCGGGGCCGTGCAGAGTTTCATGTCCTACGGACTGAGTGCTACGGGACTCTTGCTCGGAATACTCACCATTTTCATGTCCCGTTCCCTATCTGACGAACTGGTCCACCGTCAAATCTTTCTGGTGATGACCAAGCCGATTCCACGCTGGCAGTACGTAGTAGGGAAATGGTTGGGAATCACCGTCCTCAACGCTGCGTTTCTCACCGCCTCCGGACTGACCATCTACGGCATGGTCCACTATATCAAACGAACACACCCGCCGATCGACGAGCGCTTCGACGCCGCGGAACTGACCAACGAAGTGCTCGTCGCCCGACACGCCCTGCCCTCCAAGCTGCCGGATTTTGCCGAGGACGCCGAATTGGAATTTCAGCACAACGTCGAAGAGGGTATGTACGCCGACGTGCCCGACTATAAGCCGGAAAAGGAGAAAGATCGCCTCCTGAAGAAGCACGAGGCTCGCTGGCGCGTCGTCGGACCGGGCGACTGGCGGATCTTCGAATTCGCAAATGTCCTGTGCAACCGCTCCCACGACAACACCATCCAAATCCGCTACAAGACGGAGGTCAGTCAGCCCCCGCCTGATGAGATCTTCCGCGCCGTGTGGCGCTTCGGCGATCCGTACAAAGGGACGCCCGAGTACACCATTCCCATCCGCCACGTCGTGGGACGCTTCCACACCATGCGCGTCCCCGCCGACGCCGTCGCTGAAGACCACACGTTGCTCGCCCATTTCTATAACGAAAATCCGTTTGAGGGCGAGCGACAGTACGGCAATGTCATCGAGTTCCGCGCGTCGGACGGAGTGGAAGTGTTGTTCATCGTCGGATCGTTCGAGTGGAACTTGGTCCGCCTGCATATTTTGATGATGTGCAAGCTCATGTTCCTCGCCGCAGTATCGGTCCTCATGGTCACGGTATTCTCGTTCCCCGTGGCATGCCTGACGGCCTTTACCGTGTTTGTCCTGGCGGGCGCCGGCGCATTCCTCTTCGAAGCCCTTGACCTGGCCTCCAACCAGTACGTGAGCATGTTTTCCTCCGCGAAGGAGTTTTGCGTACAGTCCCTTATTCACCTCCTCAACATGCTTCATTGGGTGATTCCCGATTTCAGCCGGTATGATGCCGTCGAAACCTTCGTCGCCGGACGGAATGTCAGCCTGGTGTGGGTCCTTCAGGCGACCGCGGAACTGGTCCTGCTCAAAACGCTCCTCATTCTTGGGCTGGCCGTCCTGTTCTTTCACCGCCGCGAGGTGGCGGAGGTGTCCTTCTGAGGGTGACGCATGGAAGACGCGGGAGCACGACCGACCAGCCCTCAGACTTTACGTCATGCTCTACCCGAGCATCTCGCCGCCCGCCGGGCCGCCCAACAAAGTGAATGGGGCGTCCAGATGGTCGCGGTGGCGGTCGCGGCCGCGTGTTTTACGCTGGCCGGACTTCTGATCGGGCCGGTGAATGCCATTCGCAAGGAGCAACAACTCGTCATCGACCCGCAGACCATCAAAGGCCTGCCCCCGGACATCGCTCTTTTGGGGAAACTCGGCACCTTCCGGGCGCTCGCCATTGACTGGGCGTCCATGCGCGCCGAGCGGCTCAAAGAGCAGGGGAAAACCTATGAGGCCATGCAACTGCACGAGACCATCTGTGCCTTGGCGCCCCGTTTTCCAAAAGTCTGGGCCAACGCCGCCTGGAACATGGCCTACAACATCTCCGTTTCCCAGTACACGCCCGAGGCGCGCTGGCAATGGGTACAGAACGGTATCAAGATTCTTCGCGACAAGGGAATCAAGTACAATCCTAGATCGGTCACTCTTTATAAGGAACTTGCCTGGATCTATTGGCATAAGATCGGCGATTTTTTGGATGACGAGCACCTCAACTACAAGCGCGCCCTTGCCGTGGAAATGGAAACCGTCCTCGGAGCGCCTCCGGTCGCGCTCCATGACCAGGAATACTTCGACTGGTTCCGCAAGATCGTCGATGCCCCGCGCGACCTGGAGCGGTTTTTGAGGACCGATGTTGAGGTCGCGCGACTGACGTCGCGTCTCAAGGAGGTCGACCTTCGTTCTGACCAGAGCCTGCTCGAGGCGGCGGCTCGCTACCTTCGGCCCGAGCTGGGCGCTGCGGACCTGGCCAAGGAGAAGTCCAGCCTCGACCGGCTGACGTCGCGCCGCCTCGAACTGTTGAAGGACCCTGCGAATGCCGCGGCCTTGGACCGGCTGCTGGCCGCCGTGCGATCGAATATACTTCGCGACCGTTACGCCCTCGACTTGGATTGGATGTACGATCTGATGGTCAAACAGTACGGGCCGCTTGACTGGCGCAATGCCTTCGCCCACGCACTGTATTGGTCCAGTTGGGGCGATAAAGTCAGCGAGGGGGTCGAAGCGACTGACCCCGCTGACGCCATGAATACCGCCCGTTTTATCTTCTTCTCTCTGCAGAACCTCATTACCCGCGGTCGAATCACCCTCTGGCCGAACTTCGACGATCCCTTTTCCTCCTACATTGAGCTGACGCCGGACATCCGATACATCCCCTACCTGTATGATGCCTACATGAGACTGGGGAAGAAGCACTTCGGCGACGATCCGCGCTTCGTGGAAGGCACACCCGGTCCGAGCTACCGGACCGGCTTCGTCACCGCGATGCACAACTGGATCCAACTGCTTTACCTGGAAGGCGGTGAAGAGAATCGAAAGCAAGCGGAGAACTACTACGCCTGGCTGCGTGAACACAATCCCGACCCCGACGGTCGTACGCAGGAGAGGTATTTGGTGACCCTCGACGAGTTCGTGATGGGCGACCTACTGGCGCAACTGCAGACCTACAAGGCCGCCAGTGCGATCATCGGCAGCTTCATCCGCCAAGCCCTCAAGCAATTCGCCCTCGGGCAGACCAGACCCGGTCTCTCCTCCATGGCCCGGGCCCGACAGTGCTACGACTACTGGATGATTGACACGAAGGTGGATCCCAACGATCGACGGAAGTTGTCACCCCCGGCCGTGATGCTCCGTGACCAAATCGAGGGCTTCATGAAGGAACCGCGGGTCGACCCCTTGGCCAAAGTGCGACTGTGGAGTGGGTTGCCGGCCAAGCGGCGCCAAATGGCCTACGACGGACTTCGTCCCTTCTTCGCGAAGCTTTGCGATGCCCAAGACCCGCCCTGGGCCGTCGAACGGGCGTTCCCCGAACCGCCGGGCATGGAGGAGTTCCGAAAGGGGGAAGCCGAAACGCTCGGCGCGCCGCGCCGGGAACCTGTCGAACAGGGCGAGCGCTTCAAGCCGTAGGCCCCTTCCGCCGCGACGCGGAACGGAGCAGGATGGCGAGCCGCTCGCAGACGAACTCGCGGAACGTTTTGGCGCTGAGTTGCTTCAACCGCAGCATCGGGCCGGCGAGAAGCTGACCGTGGATGTCGGGGGCGTAGCGGACCTCGTGAAAGGCGATGGCGTCGCTCGTGACCGTGCCTTGCAGTTGCACGCGGTACTCGCCGATCCCGAACTCGAACTTGATCTCCCGCCCGCCCTCGAGCAGGCTGGAGGCGTCCATCTGCATGGCGATTCCGGACTTGGAGTACTTCTCGACCAGCTCCACGAACACGGGAACGAGTTCCCGCACGGTAAGCTCGCGAAGGGTGTGAATCGGATCCACGGTCCGCCCGGGCGTTTCCGCATCGACGGATTTCTGTCGTTCGTCGAGAGCGTTGACCAACGCGTCGAGTTCGCCCTCGACGTTCTTGGGAGGCGGCTCCCGCAAGCTCGTCTTGCCGAGCAACTGTTGGAAACCCGAAGGCTGTCGTGGGACCGTCACTGGCGAAGACCCCCTACAGCGGCCGCCCGCAGGATCAGGGCGGACCCGCCGACTGGATCATTGAGCCTCGGGCCGCGGTCGACCCGTGCAAACTCCCCCATCGTCCATTTCGGTCTATGGACGTCCCCGCTTGAGACCGACCCAGGCACGTCGCGCCTCGATCCACTCCAGGCCGCTGGAAACGTCCGATACGGCGCGGATGCGCAGCGATTCGCGTCGTCGTGGAGACCAAAACGCCCCGCCGTGCGGCTCGCAATGTCAGCTTGGTTGTGGAAGCGGGCCGGAGCCCGGTTCGGCATGAGGCGTGGGGTCGATCCGCACGGGCCGGGCCAGCCCCACCGTCGGCCCCGAGACCCCGTCCAGAAGATCGGACACACTCGCCCGCTCCAAGGACTCGCCGCGGATCAGGGCGTTGACCTCTTCCCCGGTAACGGTTTCGAGCCTGAGCAGCGCCTTGGCGATGGTTTCCACCTTCTCGCGGTTTTCGATGATCGTGCGGTGGGCGGTTTCATAGGCCCCGTCCATGATGCGTTTGATTTCGCCGTCGATCGTCTCCGCCGTCTTGTCGGAGTACTCCCGCATCCCCAGATCGAACATCGCCCCGCTGGAATCGGCATCCCCATAGTAGACAAAACCGACGGTCTCGCCCATGCCCCATTCGCGGACCATGTGGCGGGCGATATCCGTCGCCTGCTTGATGTCCGCGGCAGCCCCGCTGCTGATCTCGTTGAAGAACAGTTGCTCCGCGATCCGACCGCCGAACAGAACCCGCATCGTCGCCAGCAGGTATCCCTTGGTGTACACCATCCGATCGCGCTCCGGCAGCGAGAACGTCGCTCCGCCCGCAGGCCCTCGTGGGATGATGCTGACCTTGTGGAGCGGATCGGCGTCCTTCTCCAACGCTTGGATCAGGGCGTGCCCGGCCTCATGGAACGCGGTGATGCGCCGATCGCGTTCATCGACCACGGCGCTCTTCCTCGCCCGACCCCAACGGATTTTGTCCCGCGCCTCTTCCAGGTCGTCCTGATCGACGAACTCCTTGTTGTGCATCGTGGCGATGAGGGCGGCCTCATTGACCATCGCCGCCAACTCCGCCCCGCTGAACATCGGCGTCCCCCGGGCGCATCGGCGGATGTCCACCGTCGGACCCAGCTTGACCTTCCGCATGTGCACCTTCAGGATTTCGTAGCGGCCCTGAAGGTCCGGCAAGCCTACGTACACCTGCCGATCGAAGCGTCCGGGGCGAATGAGCGCCGGGTCCAGTACGTCCGCACGGTTGGTGGCCGCAATGACGATGACCTGCGAGTTCGTCTCGAACCCGTCCATCTCCACGAGGATGGCGTTAAGGGTTTGCTCACGCTCGTCGTGACCGCCGCCGCCGAAGCTCGCCCCTCGCCGCCGCCCCACGGCGTCGATCTCATCCAGGAAGATGATGCAGGGTGAGTTCTCCTTGGCCTGTTTGAACAGGTCGCGGACCCGCGAAGCCCCGACACCCACGAACATCTCCACGAAATCCGACCCGCTGATGGAGAAAAAGGGCACCTCGGCCTCACCTGCGATCGCTTTCGCTAACAACGTCTTTCCACAACCCGGCGCGCCCACCAACAGGATTCCCCGCGGGATTCGTCCGCCCAGGCGTTGAAACTTCTTCGGAGCTTTGAGGAACTCGATGATCTCCTGGACCTCGTCCTTGGCCTCCTCGATCCCCGCTACGTCCGCGAAGGTGATGTTGGTGTGTTCCTTGTGCGTCACGCGATGCCGCGACCGGCCGAAGTTGCCCAACATGCCGCCGGGACCGCTCGCACTACGAAGCTGCCGAAAGATGAAGAACCAGATGAAGCCGAAAATCAGGACCCACGGCAACATGCTCACCAGCAGCAGGACGAACTGGTTTTGCTTCTCATACTTGACGTCCCCGCCTCCCTTGCGGACGGCCTCCACCATCTTGTTGAGGAAATCGTTGTCGATCGCCTCGCGGGGGTAGGCCACCCGAAACTGCGTCGGCATGTTCGGCGACTCGGGTTCCTTCCGCTTTCCCTCGATCACCCCGTCTTCCTTGATGCGCAGGAGCTGCACTTGGTCATTGCGGACCAGGGCGTCGAACTCGCTGATGGAAATCTCTTGAGACGATGGAAGCGTATGCTGAAGCAAGGCCACGAGCAGCATGGCCAGCCCCAGAAGAACGAGCCAACTGACCAGGTTGCGTGACATCTTCACGCCGGGTCCGTTAGGCCGCTTCGATTCGGGAGGCTCTTTCGGCCCAATGCCGTTGCCTTCCGTCATATTTCCAACTCCGTTTCCGCCGACCCGGTCAAAAGGGCGGGCACGCCGCCCCTGGAAGATGATAGCGGGGCTACCAGGACGATTCCATCGTTTCGACGATCTGCTCGGCCAGCCCGTCCATCGCCCGCGTCATGCCCTGGGTAAAGGTCTCGCCCACCGGCGGAATGTAACTGGTTTGGTACACGAACCTCGACCGCTCCACGAGGATTTCCCCGGATCGCAGGTCCTGCAACCGGAACCGCACCACCACCGTCGAGCCGATTTCCCGCGGCAAGTTGGTGTCGAAATCGTTGCCGAAGGTACGATTTTCGACCTTGACGATCTCCCCCGTCAGCACGGCATCGGCCGTTTTCCGCGGCGCGATCCGATACGGCGTGTCCATCTCGATCCGTTTAACAAGGGATTCGGTCAGCCGAAACTCCAACTCGCGTCGGAACTCCTTGGACTGAAACATTTCCACGTGGACCGTCTGAATATCGGTCGAAAACGGCCGCTTCGTCGAATACCCGCAGCCGGTCAGCAAGCTGCTCCCCATCACCAACAACGGTACGATTCGCAAGGGAGAAGGATTGAACATGGCCTTTGTTCTCGTCGCGCTCTAGGGCTCGCGGGCCGCCACCGGTTCCAGCACGCCCAGAAGCTCCAGCCGCAACGTCGCCTTCGCGGCCGCAATCGTCTCCGGGAGGCTCTTGCGCACGCCCTGATAGTAGAAAATCGCCGAACCCGGATGGTCGGTCCGGTCGTAGTATTGCCCGATGAGGAAGTCCTTCTCGGCCCGCATCTCGCGGATGCTGTCGAGGATCAACCCCACTCCCTCCCGATCGGCCTGCGGTCGATACCGCAGTCGGTAGTCATTGTACCGCTCCTCGGCCTCGACCAAGGCGGCCTCGTCGTATTCGACTCCCGCGAAACTCGCCAGGGCCGACTCCGCCGATCGCCCGAGGGAAAACTGCTGGTATCGACTCCGTGGGTAGTCCTTGAGCAGCCGCGCGTACTCCAACTCCGCGAGGGCATGGTCGCCCACCTTGAACAGATGATCGGCCTTGGTCTTGATCGCCAACTCCGCCAGCGGGCTATCCGCGTGATCCGCCGATATTTCATCCAGAATCTGATAGGCAAGGTCCTCGCCGGAAACTCGGAAAATCACCCACGCCTTCCGTTTCACGCCGGTGAGGAACGTCTCCGCGATCACGAACTCCAGTCGCAGCGCCTCGGCGGTCAGCGTCATGCCGCCGAACTCACCGAGGTAGGCCTGCAACACGACGTGGGCCTTGTCGTATTCCCTGAGACCGACCAGGGCCTCGGCCTTGCAGATCAGCAACTCCGGATACGTCGCGTCACGCTCCCCGTACTTCTTGACCAGCTTGTTTATCGCCGACAACGCCTTACGGTATTTCTCGTCCTTGATCTGAACGCGGACGGCGTACAGATCGCCCTCCGCCGTTCCTTCCGGCGGCGGAGGTTGTTCGACCCACTCCTTCTGCTTCGGCTCGTAGACAAGCGTCCGTAGCCGCGGCTGCTGCGCGCCGGCCAAGGTGGATCCGGACACACCCACCACCACGAGCGCGAGGACCAACAAGAAACAATCCGAGCGTGGAGCGGATGCGACACGACCGGCATCCGCTTGCTCAAGCGCCCGGCCCTGATTCTGCCCTACGCGATTTACACAAGCAGTATCCATACGCTGGCATTGTATCCTCGCGGCGGACGGACACGCAAATGCGTATTTGGTGCCCTCATAATGGTCTCCGGCGGTTGTTACGGCTGGGTATCAAGGTTGGCCGCCGTCAGGGCGTCGTGAGCGCCTTGGGACGTAAGGCTAAACAAGCGTCCGAGGAGGATCGCGCCGCCGTCAGTGTCCGCGTCCGGGTCGTACATGATGTGGGTGCTAAGGTCCGTCGTGTTGAAGTAGATGCAAACGTATTTCTGTCCGTCGCCCAACGCCGAATCCACGTTGACGGCGGCCTCGGCGACCGCGTCGCTCGCAAAACCTCCACCGGTAAGGATTACCAGGCTCTCACTGCCAATCCCGCCGAGCGGGCCGACATATTCACTCTGGTTCGTTAACCCCAGACTGCTCACGTCGAATCGAAGCGTGTCGCCACCGTTGCCGGCGGCGAAGTCCGTCACGTCCGACCGGTTGTTGCTCGTGTTCTGGTCGTAAACGAAAGTATCCGAGCCCAGTCCGCCCGTCACGACGTCATTCCCCGGACCTCCGTTGATCACATCGTTGTCATTGCCGCCGTTGATGGTGTCGTTGCCCGCAGCGCCGTAGAGGGTATCGTTGCCCCCTTCGCCGTTGATCACGTCGGCGGAAAGGTCCGCACCCGTGATTGCGTCGTTGCCCGCGCCGCCGTTGATCGTGGCACTGGTTCCGGCGCTGCCCGCGCTGCCGAACGTGTCGTTGCCCGCGCCAAGCGTGACCGACGCGCCACTGCCCAAGTCGCTGAACGTCGCAGCGAAGTTGCCCAATACGCCGCTTGCGTTCACGCTCACAATCGTGCTCGAGCCTCCCGCCGTGCCGTCGTTGACGGTACCCAGCGTTAGGTTGCTGCTTGCGGTTGCCGTGAAGTTGGTCAACGTGCTCGCCGTAATGCCTGTCGTAACCGTCGCCGGGCCGTCCGTGACCGTCATCGACAACGACTCGACCGAGGGGACGGTCAAGGCGCCCAGTGTATGCACGTTGGTCGTGCCCGATGCGTTCAGCGCTGTGCTTCGGTTGTCGACGTTGACGGTTAACGAATCGCTGGACCCTGTCACTCCAGTGGCCAGGTAAAGCACGCCGTCGTAGGTCTGCGCGGCTTGCGTGCCGTTGCCGCGGAACTGAAGCGTCGGTAGCGGCGACCCGGCGATGTTGAGTAATGCAAAGGCGCTGTTGCTCACGCCGTCACCTTCGATCGTCGCCGTGGTAAGACCCGTCACGCCCGTCAGGTTGATGCTCAAGCCGTTCACGGTCGCGTTCAACCGAAGCTCCTCGATGCCCGACAACCGCAGCCCCGTACCGATGGTCGCGCCGAACGACGCCTGGAATACGTCCGTGCCGGGCCCGCCGTTGAGGGCCTCGCCGGTGGCGTCGAAGTCGTTGCCGTCGAACGTACCCCCGAAGATGAACGTGTCGTTGCCCGTTCCGCCGGTGATGTTGGCGATGTCGACCGTTGCGAACGCAGCATAGCTCGCGGTGCTCGTCCCATCGCCCAGCGTCAGGGCGCCGGTGAACGTGCTGGCGTTGTAGGTCCGAATCGTGTTCGGCATAACCTTCAGTTGCAGCGCCTGCGTCCCGGAGATGTTGCAGGTCGCCATCGACGTACCGGTCGTCTGCGTTAACGTCGTCAGCGTGTTGGCGGGGCTGCCGCTGCTGACCAAGCCCACCGTTTCGAACCCGTTGGTCGCCGCCGTCGTGATGTTCACCGTACCCACCGCCGAGCCGGTCAGGGTGCCCGTGATCGTGTCGGTCGAACCGCTGGTAACCGCGGCGGTCGCGAACGTCAGGTTCAGTCCGACCGTCGCATCGTTCACGCCGGAGAAGCCGAAGTCCGCCGGCTCCTGCAGCCCGCCCACGGTGATCGTGGCCACGCTGCTCAGTGAGTTGATCGTGTCCACCTCGCTGATGCCCGTCCCGGTCATGGTCGTGGGCGCGAAAGCGGTGAAGTTCATCGTCTCGATGCCCGCGAGGGACATCGGGACGATCGTACCGCCGTTCACGGTCGCGTTCAGGACGTCCGCGCCGGCCAATCCATTCGCGCTGTCGCCGGTCTGGAGACTCGCGACTTGAGTCCCCGACGGAGCATTGAAAATCAACGGGGCGTTGAAAACGTCGTCACCGGTCGTGCCGACGAGGGAATCCTGGCTCAGCGTGAACAGGAGCTTAAGGGGCGGACAGGGCGTGCAAACGGGCCCGGTGTCGCCCTCGGCGCACGATTGGGTAACGCCCTCGTCCCCGCACACGCCCACGGTCCCGTCGGCCTTGGTGTCGCCGCAAGGCCGCGTCCCGGCAACGCAGTTTCCGGTCGTCGTGTCGCAGGTCGCGACACCGTTGCAGAACAATTCAGTCGGCGTCTCTGCGCAATCGGCGTCCGTCTCGCAAATCAGCGCTGCCTCGCAAAGACCCGTCGTCAGGTTGCAGGTCTCGGGCGCCGTGCAGTTGTCGGTGTTGGCGCAAACGCCGTCCGTACACGTATCGTCCGTGCAGGCCACGTCGTCGTTGCAATCGACCGGCGTGTACCGGCACCCGTTGTTCACGCACGCATCGTCCGTGCAGGCATCCGCATCGTCGCAGTCGCCGGGGTCGTTGCAAAACGGGGCCGGCCCGCAGGCATCGCCTATGCCGTCGCCGTCACTGTCGGCCTGGTCGGGATTCGGGTTGTAGGGGCAGTTGTCACACGCGTCACCGACTCCGTCGCCATCCAAGTCGGCCTGATCCGGGTTGGCGACGGTCGGGCAGTTGTCGCAAGCGTCGCCGATCCCGTCGCCATCGGTGTCGGTCTGATCCGGGTTGGCGACGGTCGGGCAGTTGTCGCAGGCGTCACGCACCCCGTCGCCGTCTCCGTCGCAGATCCCGTAGGCGGCGCACGGAACGAACTCAATCACGCACTGTCCGGCGTTCAGATCGCAGGTTTCCGCACCGTTGCAGAATTCCCCGTCGTCGCAGTCGGCAGACCGAAAGCACTCGACGCTGCGAAGCTTGGTCGTATCGAAGCCTGATTCACCGGTTACGAGATTCGTCACGGTGAGCTTGAAGTCGTAATCGCCGAGGGAGAATTCCGGCAAGACGAGAAATGCCGTGGATGGGAAGGAACGGTTAGCAATCAAGATGCCGCCGCTGTCAAGAGGCTGTTCGACAACAGACCAGAAGTACCAAAGATCGTCTTGGGTGTACCCCGCCTGGCGGGCGATCCCGCGCAGGGAATTGGCTCCCCACTGGCCGGGTTCGCCGCTGTAGTAGCCGTCGGGTGAGGCGAGGGCGGGAAACAGCGAACCGGCCTCGACGAGGACTCCACCGAGCGGGCCCGTCCAGGCCAAGTTGAAGCCGGCTACATCCTCCATGTCGATATCCCCATCCTCATCAAAATCGAAGACGTAACATGCGGGTGGTGTAGGTATCTCCGGTCCCGAGAAGCTCAAACAAATCTGCAGGGCCGTGTAGTCGTAGCGGTCGACGTCACCGTCTCCGTCGAAGTCGCCGAAGATTGCGCCGGCCGTGGTGAAGTACTCCGACCGCACGATCTGGCCGTCCTTGACGGCGAATAAGACCTCGTTCTCAAAAGAGCGAGGTTGACCCTCGACCCAGGCGCGGAAGGACGCGAAGTCGTCTCGATCGGGTCGCTCGGCGTGCGCGTCGGATGCGCGAATGACGAACGCACTTGCGAGAATCAACAAGCCGGAACAACGAAGAGCCGACCCCATGTTCTTTCCTCCAATTACCGCCGTTGAATGGGCCGCCCGGCAGTTCAACCCGATGGCATTGTATGCAAAGGGCGAGGACGTTGCAAGGGTTCAAAGGCGCTGTCCGCTCATAAGGGGATCAACTTCCGGGCCTCTTCTTCCGCTTGGAGGAACCGATCCGTGTACCTCGGATCAACCGTCTGGCACACCCCTGTCGCCAACTCGCCGATCCGTTCATAGTCCGGATCACCCCCCGATCGCATGCGGAACTCGCCCATCCGCTACCCGTGAGGTTGTGAAATTTGCGACGCGGGGATTGAGGTCCTATACTCCGCTTCACGCTGTTGATGAAACGAGGGGACACGGGGGTGCACCCGCATGGACGCCGCAGCCTTGATGGCCCAGACCGATGTTCTTAGCGGAATTCGCTTGTTTTTCGAGCGGGTGACCGATCGGCCCTGGGTCGCGCTGATTGAGTTGCTGCTCATCGGAAGCGTGGTCCATTCCGCCCTCCGCGCCCTCCAGGGGACCCGTGGCGCCCGACTCGTCCGAGCGGTTCTGACCATCCTCGCCGTCAGCTTCGCGGTGGTGTGGTTAATCGCGGAGCGCTTCGGCTTCGAGCGCATCAACGCCCTCTACCCCTATTTCATCCTCGGCGTGTTCCTCGTTTCGCTGGTCGCGTTTCAGACGGAGCTACGCCGCTTGCTGCTCAAGATCGGCGAGGGGGCGTGGTTGCGGCGATGGATCCGAACGGGCGATGAAGTCATCGAGCCGTTGGTGACGGCGGTCGATCGTCTGGCGAAGAAGAAGATCGGGGCCGTCATCGCCATTGAACGCAGCGCCGAGGCCGGCGCCATCGTCGAATCCGGCGTGCCGCTCGACGCCGTGGTTTCCGCCGAGCTGCTCGAGACCATTTTCTGGCCCGGCAGCGCTTTACACGACCTGGGCGTGATGATCAGCCAGGGACGGATTCGAGCGGCGGGATGCCAGTTCCCGCTGGTCGAGTCCGCCGACGTGGATCGTTCCCTGGGCAGCCGCCACCGGGCCGCCATCGGCATGAGCCAGGAGGCCGACGCCGTCGTCATCGTCGTCAGCGAGGAAACGGGCACGATTTCCCTCGCGATCCACGGACGCCTGCGACGCGGTTTTACGGCGGAGACCTTGCGCGAAACCTTGACGAAGGAGTTGGGCGGTGCTCCGGCCCGCTCCAAGATTCCCTGGCGAAATGCCAAGCCCGCCCCCGCGGCGCGAGAGGTGGCGTGAGATGGACCAACTTCGTCTGCTCGGCATGACCGCGGTGCTCACGCTCCTGATTTGGGCCAGCGCGGACAGCCTCGTGACCGACACGGCCTCGGTGGGAATCCAATTGAAGGCCACCCCCGCGGCCGGCGCCAACATGCTGATCCACACCGATCCCACCGGGGAGCGTTTTGAGGTTCAAGTGTCCGGGCCTCGGCGGACCGTCCAGGCGGTGCGGGTGCGCGGCGTCTATCCCGTCCGGCTTCCGATCGAGGACCGTCCCACCGGCGAGGCGAAGATTCCCCTGGACCGCCATACGTTGAAACGCGAGTTGTCCAACCAGTGGGCGGACTTCGGTGGTCTGACCGTGGTATCGGTAAGTCCGGAGGTTCTGTCCGTCGTGATCGACCACGTGGTCACGAAAGACGTGGAGGTCGCGGCGAAGCGGCTGGCGCTGGCGTACGAGGCCGAGCCTCAGCTTCATCGAACGACGGCCGTCGTTCAGATGCGCGAAAGCTATCTCCCGACCTTGCCGCCGGGGCAGCCGCTGCAAATCGACATCGGACCCGACCTCGAGCGGCTCCTCAAGGACCAGCCGGTCGGAAAGAGCCTCACCGTACGCGTTCCACTGGACAATCGGCGTTTTGGCCCGGACGCGGAGTTGACGCCGAGCGCGGTCGAAGTGACCGCGACCGTGCGGCCCCAACGAAGCACCGAACGGGTGCCGACGGTTCCGGTGCTGGTGGCGATGAGCTTTGCGAATCTCGAAAAGCACGTTCGCGCGGTGGCCCGCGACGGCAGCCCCCTTTCGCTCGTGACGCAGACGGTCACGGTAAGCGGGGCCACGGAGGACGTTCAGCGTCTCGTGCGCGGCGAGACACGGGCCTACGGAGTCATCCAACTCAAGGAAGACGATCTTCAGCAAATGGGCGTGCTCAAGGTCGCCACGCCGGAATACCACCTGCCGAAAGGTGTTGAGCTGGCCGAGGAGCCATCGCCAATAGAGTTTCAGTTGATTCCTCTCACCGGTACATCAAAAACTACGCCGTGAGCCACTCGCGGCTCCGCCCACCTGTGAGTTCCCCAAGAAAAGCGGGCTTGACGACGGGGAGTAGGGCGATAATATAAGCATCGCGGTGACGATACGTGCGGGGAAACACCCGTTACCATTCCGAACACGGAAGTGAAGTCCGCACGGCCGATGGTAGTCGCAAGGCGAGAGTAGGTGATTGCCGCATTTGTTTTCTGAAAGTACCCGCTTCGGCGGGTATTTTCGTGCGCTACGGTTCTGCGGGCCAAGGAAGGTTAGGCGCGGTCCAGCCGACTCACGGAACCCAGGCCTCGAAGTGACACGGATCGTCACCTCCGAGACCGTCCCACCCCATTGGAAAGGTGCCCGATGTTTGCCTCCCTGATAGGTTCGTTGATGAGCAACTTCTTACCCATGCTTTTGCAGCTCCTGTTCGGAGTTCTCTTCGGCGGCAGTACAAACACAGGCCAGTAGCGGCTCGGCGCAGCAGGCCGGTCCGCGAGATACGGACAAGTTCAACTGCGCGCACGACGGGCGTCACCCGGCGAGTTCGCGGATGATTTCGCAGCCGCGGCGAATCTTTTCGTTCGGGGCCGCGTAACTGATGCGGAAGTGCGTGTCCCGTTCGCTGAAGGCTTCGCCGGGGATGACGAGCAGCTTCCTTTCGATCGCCGCGGTGACGAACTCGGAAGCGTTCTTGAAACGCGGCGGGGCCTTGGGGAATACGTAAAACCCGCCCGCCGGTCGCACGAAGTCCACGACCCCGTCCAGCAGTTCACACACCAGGTCGCGCTTTCCCCTGTACTCGGCCACCCGCTGCGAGATGTCCGTGTCCATCGCCTCCAGGGCGCCGTACTGCGCCGGGTGCGGGGCGCACACGTAGGTGTATTGCTGGAGCTTGGCCATTTCGGTGATGATTTCCGTCGGACCCGCCGCAAAACCCATGCGCAACCCGGTCATGGCGTAGGACTTCCCGTAGCCGCGAAGGAGGATCGTGCGTTCGGGCGCGAACGTCACGAGGCTGGGGATCGGCCCGTCGTACGTCAGGAGGTTGTAAATCTCATCGCAAATGATGAGCAGATCGTGCTTTCGGGCCAACTCCGCGAGCGCCCGCACGTCTTCGCGGCCGTAGACCACGCCGGTCGGGTTGCCCGGCGAGCCGACGATCAACAGTTTGGTGCGCGGCGTCACCGCGGCTGCGAAGCGTTCGGGATGTAATTGAAAATCGTCGTACAAGTTGACCGCGACCGGCACACCACCAGCCAGACGCGCTAAGTGCTTGTAGGAGACGAAGTAGGGATCGCCGATGAGCACCTCATCGCCGGGATTCAGACAGGCCATCAGGGAAAGAAACAGCCCGCCCGACACGCCGGAAGTGACGAACAAGTCCGGTTCCCAACCAAACTCGGCCTTGAGTTGCCGGGCGATGCGCTGACGAAGCTCGGGTATTCCCCGCGTGACCGTGTAGCTGTTGCGGTTCGACTCGATGGCCCGGATGATCGCCCGTTTGACGTTGTCGGGCACGGGGAAGTCGGGCTGCCCGATGGAGAGGTCCACGGGGTCCATCAACTGAGTCCCGAGGTCGAAGACGCGGCGGATG
The DNA here is from genome assembly GCA_964421865.1 of uncultured Phycisphaera sp. Taxonomy (GTDB): domain Bacteria; phylum Planctomycetota; class Phycisphaerae; order UBA1845; family UBA1845; genus SBAX01. The sequence continues at coordinate 25,582 of CAYQZH010000009.1, forward strand.
CCGGACGCTCCGATCGTCCGAACCCGATCCGCGATGAAATCCCGTCCGCTCATCATTGATCCTTCGCGCTGAGGTCGAGCATCAGAACCAGCCGACTTCGTGCGTCCCCGTCAACCCTCCAGCAAACGCCGTTCCGGGCGACCGCCATCGGCCCGAAGCGTGAGCCGCGGGGTTTCCGCTCCCGACCAACCCAGAGTCCCGTCAGGACCGGACAAAGTCAATCCCAGAGCACGCGTACGTTGGATTCAGGTCCGCGCCGCCGCGTATGACAGCGGCGGGATTGTGGAGCGGCGGCTTACTCGTGGCTTGCTGCAGGCAGGCGATTGCTGCTGTAGCGGGCGGAGAGAATCCGACGGGGCAGCGGCTGCTGGAAAAACGGCGGGGCGGTCTCGTTGCCGAGCAGGGCGGACCCTTGCCGGGTCTGCCACTGACGGTCGCAAAGATTGGCATAGGTGAAGTAGATGAACCCACGGTCGCCAGAGAGGTCTGCGCCGGGGGCGGGCAGCGCTTTGCGAAGTTCGCCCACGGGGATCCGGGCGAGTTCGACGAACTCGCCCCCGCCGACTTCGACGAGTCGGTCCGGTTTGAAGTCGTGCCAGGATGCCCCCGGCTTCGGCAAGAGCGGCACTTCTCGGCGCGCTTGGTCCAGTTCATACACCCACGTTCCATCCGCGAAGGGCGGCGAGCCCCCGAAGTTTGTGTTGATGAGCAGCGGCTGGTCGGTGCGGTTGACCAGACGTGCGACGAGGACGTCCCCATCTCGTTCGACGACCAGGTCGGCTTGTACTCCGGCCCGTGAGACCGTCGGCGGGGCGCCGTCTCGAACGGTGAGGGTGGCGGGGGTGCTGAGCACCCGGCCCGCACGGGCGGCGGCGAGGGCCTTATCCGTCCAATCGGGAACGTAATCCAGCATGACCGTGTACTCGCCGTGGTCCAGCAGAGGGAACCTCGCCCACCCGCGGTTGAAGGCCCGGGCCGTCACCGAGACTCGTTCGCCCGGGGCAAGAACGCCGCCGGGACCGCCCGCCAGACGCGACTGAACCGCGGCGAAGACCGCCGCTTCGCCGGCGATGTCATCCACGCGAAGCTCCAGCTCACGTCCGTCGGGCGTGCGCACCTTGAGCCACTCGGCGACGTCGAGCATGTCCGCGACCTGTCGTGCGTCGTCGGGGCCGCCACGGACGGCGGGGTCCACGTCGAAAGGCACGCGTGCGGCGTAGGACAAACGGTTGGTCATGGTGACGTTCAAGTCGACCGGCTCGTTCCAGTCGATGATCGGCTTGGAGAACGAGAGCGAAACTTCCGCGCCGGAGAACCAGAGGCGATCGAACACGTCGAGGAGTTTCTTGGCGCGAAGAGAGGCTTCGATGTCGGCGCTGTCGGCGGCGGTCCGCAACACGTCCCAGGCCTCCATGCCGATCGCACAGAGACGGCGGGTGGCGAACATCCTCGTCTCATAAGCCGGATCGCCGAGGGTGCGGACTAAGGAGACCATTTCCTCTCGGTTGGTCGGACCGACGAGCGAAGGCCTTTCCGCGGCGCGGACCCATCCCGATGATCCAAGCGCGGCGCCTCCGACCAGTAACGCGAGAGCGGTCTTTGAGATCCCGTGGTGCATCGTGTCCAAGCCATCTCCCTCGTGGGGCCGTAATTATCATAGCGGCCACTCCCCACGCGAAGCCCGGAATTAGCTTCGGTCGGTTCCGGGCGCCCCTGAAGCCGGCGTCGCCGCAGGTTGGTCGGTCCGGCCCCACAGGTCTAAAATAGCGACGTGCAGCCAACCCCCATGACTCCCACAGGCCCCACGCGATGGCGTTTTTCGGCCCCGATCGTCATTGTCGCCCTCATCGTCATTACGTTCATGCCCGCACTGACGGGTAGTTTCCTGGACTGGGACGACCGCGATCTACTTCTCCTGAACACGCGCTATCGGACGTTGGATGCCGAGAGCCTGCGGTGGATGTTCACAACATCGTACACCGGGCACTTCCAACCGCTGACGTGGCTGAGCTACGCCTTGGACTGGGCCATTTGGAAGCGAGAGTCCTTCGGATACCACTTGACCAATCTGGTGCTCCATGCGGGGGCCGCAGTTACGTTCTATTTCGTCGCCCGCACGCTGATTGTGGTTGCTCGTTCCGGGAAGGATGCTCTACCGATCGAGGGTCGAATCGCGAGTCAGTCGGGTCCTGTGGTCTTGGCGGCTTCCCTCGCGGCGGTCCTCTTTGCGACGCACCCGTTGCGGGCTGAGTCGGTCGCGTGGATTGCCGAACGCCGCGACGTTCTCAGCGGCTTCATTTCGCTGCTTGCCGTCGCGTGCTACTTGCGCTACGCAAAGGTCCGAACGCGCTCTCGCCGCGCGGCGATCGTCGCGTATCTCGCGACGTTCGGGTTCCTGGCGCTTTCCCTACTTGCGAAAGCGACCGCGGCGACGTTGCCCGTCGTGCTCTTGATCCTGGATGTGTACCCGTTGCGGCGGCTGGGCGGATCACGCGGGCTGTGGCGGGGCGCGGCTCGCGGGGTTTGGATCGAGAAACTTCCGTTGGCGGCGTTGGGGTTGGCCGCCGGCGTGCGCGCGTTGATCGCTCAAGCGCAGCAGGATGCGCTCTATCCGTTGGCCGAGTACGATCTGCCGGCGCGCCTGGCGCAGGCCTGTTACGGCGTCACGTTCTATCTGTGGAAGACGCTCTGGCCTTCCGCTCTGGGGCCGTTGTATCAGCTTCCGCCCCGATCGGTTCTGTTCGGACCGATGCTGTGGCGGAGCCTCCCGATTGTCGCCGGACTTACGATCATCGTGATTGTGCTGCGACGGCGAATTCCTGCGTTGACTGCGGCCTTTGCGGCGTACGTTGTACTGCTTGCGCCGGTGTTGGGATTTGCCCAAAGCGGCCCGCAGCTCGTCGCCGATCGCTACAGTTACCTGCCGTGTTTGGGATTCGCGGTGCTTGCCGGGGTCGGTATTGCCTGGGTGATCGAGCGTTTTGGACGGAACCGTTCGGCGCGCGGCCTAGTCGTTCTATCCGTGGCCGGCGTCCTCACCGCGTTGCAGCACGCGACCTACCGGCAGTGCGACATCTGGCGGTCCTCGCTGACGCTCTGGGCGCAGGGCGTTCGGGTGAGTCCCGACAGTTCCGTCGCCCACGTGAACTATGCCGACGCCCTCAGTGGAATCGGCGATCTTGACGGGCCGGTCCGTCACTACCAACGCGGCCTGGAGCTGGAGCCTCGCGATCCGATCGCCACGAACCATCTCGCCGACCTCCTGTCGAGGCTCGGCGACGCCGCCGGCGCAACCGCGATGTATGAGCGAACGCTGCAACTCGACGACAGGCGGGCGGCGGTCTACCCCCAACTTGCCCATCTGCTCATCGTGCAGGACCGCGCCGCCGACGCCATCACCTTGCTCCGCGGGCGGCTTTTGCGGGCGCCTTCCGACCTGGAGACGATGAGTTTTCTTGCGGAGCTGCTGGCGACGTATCCCGACGGCGAACTGCGTAACGGGGCGGAGGCCGCGCGATGGGCCGGTCTGCTCAGTGAGGCGCACGGCGGGACCGACGGCCCGGCCCTGTTGACCTACGCCACCGCGCTGGCCGAAGCCGGCCGATTCGACGAAAGCGTCTCCGTCGCCGAACAAGCCCTGCGTGTCGCCAACGGGGCCGGAAATGAGCGGCTCGCCGACGAACTCCGCCGCCGCCTGACCCTCTTTCGCTCCCACCAGGCGTACCATTTCGGGGACTGACGCGGACGGGGAGCGATCAACCCGGGCCGAGGCGGGGACGGTTACGGAATGCGGAATGGACGGGCGGGTTCGCCCAGGAAATAACCAAGGCATGTTTGTCGGGTCGATGACCCGACCTACGCGCTCCGATGGTTGACGCTGGCTTATCGGCAAGCGCCGTAAGCCCCTTGACTTGATTTGCCGATATTCACGATGCCGACGCGGCAAGAATCGTGTCGAAACGTCGGCAGCGGGAGCGTAAAAACATGGGTACGAATGACGACCATCCCGTGGAACCCGTCGAGCAACTCATCGCCGAATACGAAGCCACCCAACAGAAACTCGATAGGCTCGACGTGGGAGAGGTGACCTTTCAGGCTCCCCTCATCCCGCTACGCAGACGCCTGCGTGAACTTGTTCCCCAAATCCGCCGTCAACGCCCCGAGTGGACGCCACGCCACTAGAAACCAAGCTCTGTCTCGGAGCCATCAGACCGTAGGGCGGGTTCCACCCGCCGTGACCGTTGATCGAACACCATCGAGTTGTGAATTGCGGCGGGCAAAGCCCGCCCTACCCGGCTTCATGGATACGGAACTGCTCTAGCTGCGCGCGACCTGGGCTATGGAATTCCAACAGTGCTTCCAGTTCTCAGGTTTACAACGTAAGTGCTCCAAATCAAACATGTCGCGCCAGCAATTACAGAGACCGGGTCGTCCACGAACCAGTCCAGCAGTTTGTTTTCATCGGCGTAGCTGGATTCGAGGGTCGCTCCACTCTCCAAGACGATTGCCCGTGCGGCGAACTCCGGCTCCTCGATCGCGGCAACCGTATGTTGCGAGCCGCTGCCACATCGTTCAACGTCGATCAACGCCCACGTGCGCATGTTAACGAACCGAGCGTCGTCGAACGAATAATCGGAAACCGTCTGCAATATGAGGTCTTGAGCAAGCCAAGATGCTGCAATAGCTTCGTCGCCAGCCTCAGCAAGCCAAGCAGAACCGTCGTCGAGGACAACAAAAGCATCAACCGCAGGGGCCGAGAGTGCATGAGCAACGTTGGCAAGCAAATCAACGTAGGCGGAACCATCAGTGTCGTGCAGAACGACGGTCAGGAACAGGGCCGCCGCAATCAACTGGACATTCTGGTCGTAGCTTGCCCCAAGGACGCCGATTATCAGGAAATTGCCGTTCGCCAGTAGGCCAGTTACCCGCTCCCCCTCATATCCGGACGCTTGATAGTTCTCTGACAGGACGAAATCACCTGTCGCAGTTACTACCGGCCCATTGAGTTGGAATGTGCCGAAGTCGTCAGGCAAGCTCCCCGCACCCTGGGTGGTTGGAAACACGGCCACCATGATGAGATAGCTCGCGTTGGCGTAGAGGCTCTGATAGCTGGCTCCGGGGATGGGCAAGACGCTTTCGTCCACGGGAACAAAGCCGCAGGGTATGGTCACGGCGAAGCCTTCTCCGTCGTCGAGCACAAAGGGACACGGCGGCGTGTACGGATCGTTGTCGCAGAAGTTCGGGAAATGGAGTTCGTCGTAGTCAGAGCAGGCGTCGCCGTCGGAGTTCCGGACGTTGTTCGGGTTGTCGGTCGGATCAAAGGGATCGGTTCCGGGCGTGCTGTTGATTTCCAGTTCGTCGGAGAAGCCGTCCCCGTCGGAATCCACGGGGTCCGGGTTGGGAACCGCGACCGTCGCCCCACACCCGCCCGCCGATGATTGGCCGAGCATGAGCGGGAGAAGCACCACGACGAACGAGAATGCCCACAGCCAATTCCGACGATTACGATTCAGGAAGCGTACCCGTGTCATTGTCGATTCTCCGCGAAGCCTCATCCCCTCCCGACGTGCATCCGACGAGCGTCCGACCCCTTTTCGGCTTTGCGAGGTGAAGACGCCAGCTAACGAACCGGAAACTTCCGCAAGATGTTTAGTTATACACCGTAGAGTCGAGCTATGCGGACGCAGACCTTTACGACGTGGCCCGAAAAAAAGACTCCACACTACGTCGGCTCGGCGAGAGCCTGCGGAAGGTCCGTGAACAACGGGGCTGGTCGCAGGAGGGATCGGCCTTCAAGGCAGGCATCCACCGCACATGCGCCGCTCATGCGACCCTTTCAGGGTCGGATGAACGGTTGCGGGCGCGGATTCCGTGGGCGGCGCTGCGCTTTGCCCACGGCTACTTTCGCTCAGCCTTTCAGGCTGAATCATGTGCCGGGAATCTCGTTTGAATGGGCGTTGCAGGCTGAAGGCCTGCCCTATAGTAGCCGGTGGCACCGCCACCGGATTGCGTGGACCCCAAAACACCCCGACCCTGAAAGGGTCATCTATTTCCCGCGAATGGATGCGACCCTTTCAGGGTCGGCTGGGTCATCGGGGCGCCGTCGGAAGGACCATCAATCGAAGAGAACGTAGCGATGATGAGGCTTCGCAAAGCCGGCGAACTCTGTGACGACGGACTTGAACGCGTCGCTGTCCCACGTATCTCCGTAATGATAGAGGATGGTTTTCCTGCGGAGGTCGCCGGGCAGCGTTCGCATCTCCCCGAGCAGAGCGTGGACGCTTTGCGCGTGATCCTCAAGCTGCACGTCGTGAAAGATGATCTTGGCCTCGGTCATCAGCGGGCCCAGACCGTCGGGGTCGAACCGCGTGTCCCCGGAGTACACCACGCTTCCCGCGCCTGCGGAATCCCGAATGCACAATCCGAAGCTGGGCCAGTCGTATTTGCGATGGATCTGGATATGGTCGGTGGGAAAGAGGCTGAACTCGTAACGCTCCATCATCATGAACCGATCCGGCCCGCCGTGATGAGACGGGCGGACGGCCACGACCTCGAAAAAGTCCCGCAATTCCGCCGTTCCGCCGCGTTGCCCGCTGAGTCCGCCGCGCAACGAGTGGTCCCATAGGTTTTCAATGACCTCCGCCGCGCCGATGAGTTGCGGTCTAAACCCGTGTCCCGTCGCCGGGTCCGCGAATTGATACCGGTTCATCACGGCCAGCTCCTCCAACCCTGCGATGTGATCGCTGTGCAGGTGGGTGATGAAGACTCGCCGGATCGCGGGGTAATAGATCGTCCCCCGGCGGTCCAGATAGCCGAATCCCGGCTTGCCTTTGAGGGTATGGAGGGCCAGAGGTCCGGTCGCGCCGAAGTCAATGAGCAGCGTGTCATCCGGCTCGGCCTGGGCGCTCGGGCCGATCGACCAGGCCTCGATCAGTGCGTTCGATTGGAAGTTCCGCTTTGCAAACGCGGACCCGACTCCCAGGAACGTGAGCGTAAGCACAGGGGCTAACTCCCGCCGTAGAACGACTCGGCCCGCAGGCTCGTCCTCGCCCGGACCAATTCCCGGATGCAATCCACCTCCGCGTCGGTCAGGGCGGTCACGTAGCTTTCCGCCGGACGGCGGGCGACCGTGTAGACCTGGACGTAGTCGATTCGCCCGCCGGCCGTGGTGATTTCGATGAGTCGGTCGCAATACGCCGACAGCTCATGTTCGTCCGGCGCCTGCCCATGCAAACGCATGAACAGGGACTGGATGACGACGGGGCGAACTCGCGCTGCGGCGATGATGTTGTCCACGACATGCCGCAAAGGATAGTTGGGCCGATTGACTCGCTGATAGTAGGCCTCCGTCCCCGCGTCGAGCTTGGCCCAGATTTCGCCGTTGTTTTGATCCATGATCGCGAGTGCGGCGACCACTTCCGGCTTGGTCAGATAGCACGCGTCGGTGATGAGGACGATCTTGGCGTGGTCCAGCCCGGCCTCATGTTTGAATTTCGCCACCAGTCCCACGCATTCGCGGAAATACTTGCAGGTGGTCGGCTCGCCGTCGCCGGAAAACGCAAAATCTCGAATGCCTCGCCGTTCGGAGGGAACGTCGGCGAACGCGGGATCATCGAACAACGCTCCGTCTCGCGCGTCGGCGATCATCCGGGAGAGTTCGTCGCCCAGTCGTGCCACCTCGACCTCGCGCACGCGCGGCGTGCCGCTGCGATCCACCTGACAGTAAACGCAGTCGAAATTGCAGGCCGTGTCGGGGTTCAGGTTGATGCCGATGCTCAGGCCGCCGCTGCGGCGGGAAATCACGGGATAGACGTACGCGTTCTCGCGCCAGTCCCGCGAATGGTTCTGGTACTGGCGAAGGTTGACATTCCTCTGGGTAGTCATTGTTGCGACCACGGACAGGGTAGCATACCGCAATCGGAAATCGGAAATCGGCAATTGGCAATCATGCAAGACTCCGATCGTAGTCGATCGCCCGTCGCACGCCGTTGGCTCCTGGATCATTCGTAATTCGTCACTCCCCCTTCTTCTGGGCATCCGGCGTGGCGATGTCTTGGCCTTCGAGCGACTGCTTTCGTTCCGCGGCAGCGGCACGCTGATCGGCCGTGGGAATCTGTTCGAGCCGCGTTTGCAGCTCCTTGAATATATCGTCAATCGGTCCATAAAGCTCGCTGAGCTGCTTTTTCAGCTCGTCGAGCGGCGCGTCGGGAGTCGCCGTGTTGTTCTGGATGCGATATTCGAGGCGGGCGATCTCCTCGCGCCGTCGCTCACGGTGGGCAATGGCCCGTTCCCTGAGTTCGGAAAGACACGAGAGTGCCGCGGTGCGCTGGCCTTCGTCGAGGTGGAACAGTTGCACGAAGTCGGCGACGTATTTTTCCCACGAGTCGAGTTCGGCGGCGATCTGATCGACGGGCGTCTTGGGCGGCTCGGCCACGGCGGTTGGGTCGGGCTCGGTGCGCCGCCGCCGACGCTCCTCGCGACGCTCCTCGCGACGCGCCCGGCGCTCCGCGGGTAGAGGCTCCCAGAAAACGTCCTTATCGAACTCGCCCTGCTTCCATTCCTTGAGCTTCTGCTCGGCGATGGCCATGCCCGCGCTCATCTGCAGGGCGTCTACTTCGAACTTCGCTCGCTGCATGGGCCGCAGGACTTTGCGGAACTCGTCGTGGCTCTCGCGGATTTGGTCGCGCGTTTTCTCGAACACGGGCAGCGCCCGCTCGGCCCACGCATGGACCCGCTCCTTGCTCGGTGGTTCAAGGGTCATGCGCATCTCGATGAACTCGTTGGCCAGCGGTTGGATGACGGAGCGGTTCTCGGCGAGAAACCCGGACCATTGCTCCACTAGATCGTCGCAGACCTTGACCCGCTGCGGGTCGTCGAGGTCATACTCGGCGCAGGTCTCCTCGGCCCAGCGAAGCAGCATCAGGTTGAGCAGCTTCGGCGACGGCCAAAGACCTTCTGGCGGCGCCGGCTCAGCGGGAGATTCTGCAACCCCGGTCGCCGTCCGGGGCGGATCGCTCGCCATCGGGACGGGTAAAATGGCGAAAAGGATGAGGGCTGGGTTGTTGAACATCACGTCTTCGTCAGTCGCCTCCGATCCGACTCGCTCCGCCGTGGACCGCAGGCCCGCGGCGGCGATGGCCGATACATACCCTAAACCGGCGTGGGCCACGAGAAGCGAATGGACGCTACCCGTATTGTCTCCATCGTCGTGCCGACGTTCAACCGCTCTGAGCGGCTACGGCGCTGCATCGACAAAATCCGACGCCACGTCCCGCACCCCCACGAGGTCATCGTGGTGGACGGCGGATCGACCGACGGGACGCGGGAATGGTTCCAGACCCAGGGCGACCTTCGGGTCATTCTCGAAGCCAAGCGCGAGGGGGCGGTCGCGGCCTTCAACAAGGGGTTCCGCGCCGCGGCGGGATACTACGTGATGTGGCTGAATGACGACGCCTACCCGCTGCCGGGGGCCGTGGAGGCCGCCGTCGCCATGATGGAGCGGCCGGACCTGACCGACGTCGGCATGGTCGCCTTCTACCACAATTGGCACAGCCAGCGCAACGTCCTGGACCGCGTCGAACAGGACGGCGTGAGCTACGAGCTTGGCCACGTGCGGGGCTATCCCTACGCCAACTTCGGCCTCATCCGCCGGGACTTGCTCACCCGGATCGGGTACGCCGACGATCGCTACTACTTCTTCGGCTTCGACCCCGACCTGGCGCTGAAGGTACAGATCAATGAAGGACTCAAGGTCGTCGGTTGCCGGCGAGCCTTGATTCACCACGACGAGCACCACGACGAACGGAAGCTCTCCGACTTGGCCGCGGGCCGGGAGGACAACGCCAAGCTGTTCGCCAAATGGGACCTTCCGCCTCCGGGGGGCTATCCCGATCCAGCTCCGGCCTATCGCAGGATGTTGATCGAGCGCGGTCTATAGACGCCGCGTCGGGGCGTATGCCTACTTGTCGGGCGGTCGCTCTTGCGGCGGCCAGAAGACGTAGTCGTCCGAACCCGGGTCGGGTTCGACCCCGTCATCCCACCACGGCGAGTCTGATCATGCTCCCGCGGTATCGCCGTCGGCGCGTTCGTATTCGGCCAGTCGGTAGTAAAGCGTACGCAGGCTGATTCCCAATTCCGCGGCGGGGGGGCTGGGTGAGAGCGATCGGCGCGACCATCACCGTCGCCTCCGAACCCAACAAGGGATCGAACTACACCGTCACCGTCCCCCGCCCGGACGGGCGCGCGCGGGGGCCATGGTCCGAACGCCAAGCGCCGGCGCGGGGTTCCAACCTGTTCGCTGACTCTCTTGCGACTCCCATGAGAGAGGACGCCGGCTACGCCTATTCTCGTTTTTGAGAATCCCCGGACTCGAACTCGCGGAATGAATGATCATGTAGCTAGTGTACTTAATCATTGGCACTTCTTCCTTGCGGATCAGGTCCCGCCCGCGTAGGATGATGACCCCCGGAGAGAGGCGGAGCGGAAATCCGTGAGGCCTGGGGTGCACTCCTCGAGTGGTCGTGTCGCTCGCGTCGGCTCGCGCTTCCTTGCAGGCCGCAGGATTTGTGCTGCACGATCGGTCCGTTTCAATCGCGCCGCAGGCTTTGGCCGGCGCGGGCAGGGCCATCCGAACCTCCCTCCCACCGTTCGTGGCCGCTCGCGATTTCGATCGTACGCGTCCGAGCGCAAGAGAGAACGGCATCACCACCCACGAGTTCTCCGGCCTTGCGCCTCACCGGCGGGCACCGGCCCGACCGACCGAGCGCCGGGCCGCGTTTCCGATTCACGGCCTTGTGTTTCCAAGCCGCTCCCGTTCTTCGTGCGCGTCGGGGGCGAGCACCTGTGTTCGTAGCGCACGGTAGGAAAGGGAAAAGTCATGACGCCAAGAGACATCAAGGTGGCAGCCGGCGTAGTGCTGACCGCGGTGGTCATATGCGCCCAAGCCCGGGCGGCCGACATGGGCACGGGCGGAACCGCAAGAGGCGATGAGCGGCGATGTGACGTCCCTATCGAGCGGACGGGCTCCGAAATCCAGGACAGCGTCATGGCGGGCCTAACGGTCTACAGCCTGACGATCGAACCCGCGTCATTGAGGGGCTTGCCTACTTGGCGGCGGTGGACCTCGCTGACCGCGGAAACGGACATCGGCACAATCAGTGTCCCTCCGTCCTCGGCCGCGTGGACAAGCTCGAACCCATCGGTAGCCACCGTCGACGGGAACGGCGTAGTGACCGCGCAAGCGCCAGGCAGCGCCCTCATTATGGCCAGCTACGGCGGTGCGGAGGACACGGTCGATTTCACCGTGACGGCCCCCGTTCGTGAACCCGAGGTGGAGGCGCTGGATTCCTACCTTACCACGCTTCCGGGCTGCTATCTCCACGAGATGCGCGTAGCGATCATTCGGTACCTTCCGACGAAGGACGGCGTGAACATCGACAGTAGCGTCTGCGGGTGGTCGGCCACAATCACCCAGTTGAAGACCCGTGACCTGCCCCCAATTCATGTACCAGCCGCT
>CAYQZH010000010.1:0-5176 GCA_964421865.1 uncultured Phycisphaera sp.
GGAGCGTATCTGACCGACCACGGAAAATTCTCCGTCTCCACCACGATGTGGTTCGACGCCTTCGTTCCCGACGTGGACTTGAGGGACCTCTTCAACGCCGACGAATTCGGCGAGCTGGGAAGCTACCTCTTTATCGACGCGGGCATGCCCGCGAAGGTCCTTGACACGCCCCACCTGCGGAACATTGTTGACGGCCCGCCCTATCTGCACAACGGCGCGGCGGCTACCCTGGAGGAGATTTGGACCCGGTTCAACATGACCGATCGTCACGGCCCCGCCGCGGACCTGACCAGGCAACAGCTCAATGATCTCATCGCCTATCTCAAGTCGCTGTAGGGTGCTCCACGCGGCCCTCGTTAGCCTCGGCCTCGCGCTCGGCCCATTCACTCCTGTCTCCGCGCTGCCTCCTGACCTCGGCTCGCCTCTCGTCTACACGGCTTGGCGGAACATCGGCGTGCCAGAAGGCCTACCGAACGATTCGATTCGATCCGTTCGCGTCGTGGACGATCAGGTCTGGGTCGGTACCGACGGCGGAGTTTCCCGGCTTGAGCGCGGCGAGTGGAAATCGTGGACCGCCGCCGACGGTCTTCCGCCTTACCCCATCTCCGCCATCGACCTCGACCTCGAAACCCGCGACCTGTGGCTAGGAACCTGGGGCGGCGGGATCGTCCGCTTCACGGCGGGTCGCGCCGACAGTTTCAACCAGTTCAATAGCGGACTGGCGGGCGATCTCGTCTTCGCCGTAGTCGTCGCCGAGGGACGAGTCTGGGCGGCGACCAACGGCGGTTTGAGCGTTTTTGATCCGCCGGCCGACTCCTGGGAGCTTTATCACCCTCGGCGGACGGACGAACAGGGGACTGCCGTGACGGACTTGCTCTACGACGACGGCCGCCTGTCGACCCTTTTGAAGGAAATCGACATCGGGCGGTTTGATCTTGAGCCGTTGCTTCCGTTGAGCACGACGACCAAGGTGTGGCGCCGCAACGAACGTACGCCTCGTGACGAGGACTCGCGCCGTGGACCGACGGGACGACTCCACGCGCGCTCGGGACCAGTCCCCGGTCACGTCCAGTGCCTTGCCCTCGGGCCCAGTGGAAGCCTGTGGGTCGGCACGCATGAGGGATTGCACGCGCTCGCGGACCGGTCGTCGAATGAGTGGATTACCTATCATTCCAATGGGGACGGGCGTCCTGGTGTCATTACCCTGGCACACGGCGAGGTGAAGCATGCGGAGTTGCAGGATATCCCCGGTATTCCCGACAACAATGTTCGTTGCCTTGCTTTCGATCACGGCGACATCTGGGTGGGAACGGCACACGGTCTTGCGCATGGCGGGCAACCAGTCTCATGGATACAGGCCGACACTTTTGCAACTAAACGGCCGCCGAAGATCCCCACCGGCGGGACTGCACCGGATACGGTTCACGGGCCATTACCGGTGGCACGGTTGAGCACTTCGGCGGCGCCGCCGGCCATTGCGGTTTATGGGCCGAGAAATCGGACGATCAGTTTGCCAGGCGAGCCTCGGCGGTCGGACGGAGAGATCGACGGTCTCGACCTCTTTACCATTGAGATGACCGTCGAGCGCGCCGCAGCGCTGCCGAGTGGACAGTCCACCCAGCCCATTGAACTGCAGCACATCAAGCCCGGATACAGCCGGTACGGATGGGGTCTACCCGAAGATGACATGATTGTGTTTTCTCAAAACCCGCGTGTTCTTGGGATCATCGGGGCCATTGGTCCAGAGCAACTCATGACCAATGCTGCGGCGGCCCGAACGGAAGTCCCGTGGATCAATGTTGCTTCGAACGACGGTTTTCTCACTGCACAGACGGGTGATCTCGGCGGCTCGGACAATCCCTGGGTATTCCAATGTTGGGGTGATCTGCCCAGGCAACATCGCATCCTGCTCGGTCATGTTTTTGACCGGCTCGGTTGTTCTCGGCCGGCCGCATTGCGCACGCCGGACAGCGGTTTACATTTTGACTGGTGGGCCGACTACGCACTCGGACGCGGACATCCCCTGGTGGCCGATGTGGAGTGGGAGTCGGATGCCGCGCATCCGGAAACTACATGGGAGACGCTTCGAGGCGCGAACGCCGATGTGGTGCTCACGTGGTGCGACAAGCAGACGGCGGCGAAGATGCTGCGGAGTATGCGGCAGGCGGGAATGCGGCAATGGTTCGTGGGAGGTCCGGCCATCGTCGCCGAAGATTTCATGACCCTGGTCGGCAGTGATCCGGAACCCGTGATTGCGTTCATGCCGCAGGACTCGCCCGCAGGGGGCCCGTCGGACGACTGGTTTCAGCGAGAATACCCGGCGCGAAACACCCTTCGCGGGAGCGACGCGCCACCGGATGCTCGTGCTTCCCGGTCACGGGTCGCAACCGAGCATCTTATTGACGCACTGCGCCACTCCGCTCCTGACAGGCCGTCGGTGCGTCGAACATTGGAGGCCATGTCGCGGAGCGCTCGGGGGGAAATCCACTACGAGCGCCTCTACGAAAAGGGGAGTGCGATCGTCGCACGCTTCGAAGGCGGACGTTGGATTACCCAGACGGTCTTCGATTCGTCCGGCGATTAGCGTGTCAAAGACACGTCACCGCGCTACGGCGGGTTCAGACCCGTCATCGCTCGAACCTTTTCATACACCGGCTGTCCGGCGGCGGATCAAGGGGGATTCATACCCGTCAGTTGGCGGACGGTCGTATACACAGGTCTGCCGTCCGGCCCCCAGGGGTCCACTAGAACCTTACGATCGAATACCGGCGAATCCAGCGTGTCCGGGCGATGGCAGTCACGGCAACCCAATTCCGGGTTCACGGCGTTATAGCCGAGCGCCTGTTCCTTGGGCTGCACACCGTGACTGAGTGCTCCCATGCTTCCGAATTCCACTTTCATACCAAAGTCTTTGGGATCAAACGAACTCACGCCGCCCGGTGCTTGAGGATCCTCGTACCAGACACGGAGTCCTTTCAGGTAGACGGGGTTGGCCGCCACTTGCCGACCGTAACTGTCCACGCCCTTCAGGGCCCTAATGTACGCGAGGATCTCCTCGTCCCGGTTGACCTCCGGCTTGCCGTCCCCGTTATCATCGGTCACCACCGGGAGCGGGTTCCCTCCCGTGATTTGCCTGACCCGCCAGAGGGCGATCGGGGCGACGACGTCGTCGCTTCGATCCTCCGGTGTGCCCTTTTGATCCCAATCGCCCCAGAAGCACGACTGGCTCTGTTTTTCGGGGAAGAGTCGAGTCGCACCGTCGGAGTCCACCTTGGGTTCCAGACTGGGATACCAACGACTCCTATCGGGATCCGAGGGGTTGAGCGGATCCGCGGAATAGAATGCGTCCGTCGAATAGGCAACGCTGGTTCCGGTGACCGCACGGTCGCTGACGGCCGAGATGGCGGGGCTTGATAACGGGTACGGGATGTGGCACCCTTGACAAGACACAATGTCGAAGGGCCCTCTCCCTGTGATCGGGTCGCCGACCAAGTGGATGAGAGTAGTTCCCGGCACGTCCGGGGCATTGGGGTGCTTGCGCGGGTTGGGCTCGCCGTTGGAGAGCAGAGGCATATGGCAGTCGCGGCAGGACCGGAAGTTCACCCAGTCGAGCTCGTCTCGAAATACGTTGTTGGGATTGTTTCCCTTGGCGAAATTGTGATCCAGGTTGCCGGGGTGGCAATAATTGCAGCCTCTTCTCTTGTTGATCGGGACATCGTTCGAGGGGTCGTCGTCGGTTAGCTTGTTCCAACGCGCATAGTGGACGATCCGTTGATCGAACCATGGATCGCCGCGCCTGGTCTGGGCCGAATTGTGACAGCCCCAACATACCACATCGCGCGGCGGGCGATCCACGGACTGGGCGACAAGGTTTAAGACCCCGTCCGGCGCCTGGGCGAGCATCCCGAGATTCACGCCGACCGAGTAGTCAAGTTGAAGTACTTTGGCAATGCTGTTCTGGATTTGGAGAGTCGAGAACCAGCCCTGTCCGGCCGGCCCGGCGGCGGCATAGGCGGGAACGGGGTGTCCGCTGCTGTCAACAAGGTTGGTTTTGGCGGCCAGGGTGGCACGGCGCCACTCGAGCCGGTTATAGGGACTATTCTTCCACCTCGGGTCGGGCGTGTGGCAGAAGAGACAATCCGGCTCGGACAGCCCGGTGATATCCCATCGCGCGAGGCTGAGGTCGCCCGAGGAACGGTTCAGGTCCGTGTAGTCACCGTCGAGCGCCACCTCTTCGGCGGTTTTCCCGAGCACCTCGTAGCCGAACTGTCCGGTGGGCGGGTCGTAGAGTCGCACCCCGTCGCGGTCGAATTCTCCCGGTCCTCCTCCCGTATGACAGGCACCGCATTCTCCGATCCACCCGAATGTGGTCAAGTCCATGTCCGACTCGTGTGCGCCCTGCTTGGGAGCGAGGATCCGCTCGGATCCGATGGGAAGGGCGCGACCGTATCGCCCGGCCCCCCGAATCCACCAGCGCCCGTCTCCATCGTAGTCTTCCCGCATGATAATGTTGCCGTCCACGTCCGTGCGGCCCTCCTGGAACTTGATCCCATTGGTGATACGGGCGATGTCATGGCACGCGCTGGCGCCGCAGGTCTGTTGCCCGCTGTAGGGAACCGTGGAATCGACGTGAAGGACATTCCCGAACGTGTCGCGTAGCGGAAACGGCGCGTGCCCTCGGGCGAGCTGGAAGGCGCCGATATCCCTCAGATCGACGTCGCGATCGTCGTCCGAGTCGAACACGCTGCGGCACTTGGCGAAATCGGGATCCACGCCAGGTCCGGAGAGCGAAAGGCATATCTCCAAATAATGGAAGTCCCTCGGATCGACATAGCCGTTGCCGTCGAAATCCCCGGACGCCCCGGCAAGTGCAGTCGCGCCCGGAACCACACTGAATAACACAACCCCCCAACCACACCGCATTCGTTTGTACATGTCCGCAGCCTCCGTCGCGGGCCGCGTCGCCGGATAAGGTCCGGCTCTAGGGGCCCGTGCAAGCGTCCATAAACTCGACGTAATCCTCCAGGTCGACATCCACATCGCCGTTGAAGTCAAAACGCAGGGCGCACTCCAACGATGGGGCGATGTACCCCGCAGAGGACACGTCGCCTCCGAAGCACCGCTGGAAGTTCGCAAGATCCGCTAAGTCCAGGTCTCCGTCGCCGTCGAAATCACC
>CAYQZH010000010.1:5276-34591 GCA_964421865.1 uncultured Phycisphaera sp.
CATTGTGGTTGCAATCCGCCTCGCATTCGTCAGGAACGCCGTTCAGATTGCAATCTATGCTTGCACCACAGGGTGGCGAGCACCCGGCGGCTCCACAGTCGAGGTCGCACAGATCAGGGATCCTGTTTTCATTACAGTCGATCAGCTCCAGCAAAGGGCCGAGAGTGGAGGCCGCCACCTCGGTGGGCTGTCCGGGTTTGAACAACTGCAGAGTGACTTTGCCGCCTCCGGGCGCGACATTCGACTCGAAGGAAAAGCTGTAGATGGCATCGAAACGAAGAGCATTGGCGTCGGGGTTGACTTCGTACGTGTCGGTGGACCACGTGAGATGCGCTCCGTCGAAGACGGCTTGCCAGTCCGTCCCCGCATACGGCTCGCCGCTATGATAATCCACGTCGTGAAAGGCGACGTTTTGTACGGTTCCGCCCAGCGGGAAGCCCACGGTGAATGACCTGGCCGACCGGTCGGAGTTCAAGTTCTGGAGCGCATAGCGGTACCGCCAAGTGCCCGTGCCGGTCGGCCGCGCGTCGACGGCGAGAATGAATAGTCCTTCCCCCGGAACGCGAATGTCCGTCTCTACGACGGCCGGGTCGGCGTCCTTCCACGCGCGGATGGCTGCGTCTCCGCGGCGCGTCGGGTAGCTTGGAACGATGTGCAGGCCGTACGTAGAAGCACTGGGATTGTCGATGGTAATCTCACGGTAAGAGGCGTTGTTGTCCTGGTTGCCCGCGGCGGCGTCATCCGCGGTGACATAATGGCCCTCGATGAAATACCGGGCATTCGGATTCTGGGCGGGATCGAGGTCCGCGTCGTGCACTTGCAAACGGCGGGCGATCGTGTTTTGCACCGCTCCGGACCACGGATAGGGGAAATAGCCGGTATGCCCATTCACGGTCGACCGCGGACTCATGTTCGTCTGTATGCCGTTCAGGGGCGCCGAGTACGGATCCGAACAACCGACTCCAAGCTGAGTGCCGTTGGTCGGATCGTTACACGGAGAGCACAGGCTGTCCGACACAGCGTAGAACCCATGCTTGACCCAGCTCATCCCGATCTGCTGAAATCCGCGGTCGTCCAGACGGTAGGCGTTCTGGATGATGACGGGGTGCTGGTTGGTACCGGAAATCCAGTTCGCGCGTTGGGTCCCGATATTGCACGCCGTCGTGCCGACGGCGAAAGCAGTGATATCGCCGACGCGGTCGAATCGCACGGTGCTCTGCAAGACGGCGACCAACACGTCCGGCCCGGTGGAGGCCGTCCCTCCCGCCTCGCCGGGGGTCCCGCCCGCAGCACAGCCGCCGGGTTCGGCGGCGGCCTGTCCGATGGACGACAACTCGGCCTCGACCGTGACCACGCCGATGACTAAGCCCCTCGCCTCGGGCAAGCCGAGACGATCCGCCCACGACTCGGATATTCCGATCTCGGCGAGCAGTTGCAGTTCACCGTCCGCGGCGCTGAATTGAATGACAACCGATATCAGGTCAAAGACCTGCTGAGACGGCTCACCTGAATCGAGGGTGCTCACGATGGTGAGCGCCCCGCCGGGGTCAACTTCCAGGGCAAGGTTCCCGACGACGACCCGCTCGCCAGGGCGATCGAGTAGCAAGGCCCCGCACGTGCGCAGGCGACCGCCCTGGATGCGATCGAATCGTCCGCGCTCGGTTGCGATCTCCAGATCGGACGCGGCGTCAACCTGGAAAGTCACCGACGAGGCTTGAGCGACGCCGCTTCCATCGTCGGGCGAGTCGAGGCCTCCCTGCGGAACGAACCCCAAACCGATCCTGTCGAGGGCGTCGGTCGCGAAATCGAACCTGAGTGTTCCATCGACGACGACATACGAATGGGTATCCGTCCGCTGCGGGCCGCGCTTTGCGTCCGGCTCTCGCGGTTGCTCGGCCGAAGCAGCTACGAACGCACCGGCCAGCAGGGCCGGCATCCACAGTGCCCGGCCCGGTAACGGAGCCAACAGCGCCGCCACCGTGCCACGCCGCCGCCCTCGAAGGGGCAACGTCGTGAAATCGGACCACCGGCGTTGAATACCCGGGCTGTCGTGGTGAACGAAGGTCCGTGTAAACGGAATGCGATTGTCGCTCTGAGGCTGCATGCCCCCCCGCCTCATGCCCGTTCCCTCCCCATGTGTCTCAGAAATGAGAACGCGGCTCCCCGATCCGGTAGCCCGTCCCCGCTCCATCGCCCCTCGCGACGGGCGAAACGAGCCGATGACTACAGCAACTTCATGCTGCACGTTTCATGCCGTACGGTTGGACGTGCGCGGCCTCTGACTTTAGAACGGGCCGTGAGACCACGGATTCTGCGAGAAAGAATGGGGATTTCGAGGAAAGCGATTGGTCGAGACGAAAAACTCCGCGCGGGGACCGTTCTCAGGAATGGGATGCTCCTAGAACGGATGTTTCGAGGATCGCCAGCGAGAGCGAACAAGCGCTCGATCGGGTTCCAGGGATTGAAGCCGCCATCTGAGGCTTCAACCGGCGTTGGCCTGCCCCGCGGGAGGATTGCGCGAGAGCGTCTTTCGTCATTCCCGCGCTTCGACAAGTCCTGCTGGTGGGCAAGCCGCCGCGTGCGCCTGTCGAGTGCGCACGTTTCGCTCGCCTATCCCCGGGGGATCCAAGCGAGGTCGAGAATGGTGTTGGTCGGGCGCGAGGTATTGAAAACCGCGCGGACCGGCATCCCGATGCGCGGCTTGCCCTCTTTCAGGTAGCTCATCATTTTGGTGCAGACCCCGTCAATCGAAACGCTAATCAGCGGACAAGGCGTGCTGGCGCGGAACAGCTCGCCGGGATACTCGACCGTGGTGTGGGTGTAGACCTCTCCGATTGTCGGCGCTTCGACCCATTCCATCGCATGCCAGCAATCCGGGCATTCGCAACGCGGCGGCAACCACAAGCGTTTCTCCGCGCAGCGCGAGTTGGTGCAACGCGTAGCCAGAAGGCGGCCCTTCGCCAGACCCGTGAAGAACCGGCTCCAGCCGCCGTAGCTGTGCAGGTGGAACCAGGTCTTGAGGTTCTTCACCACCAACGGGTCTTGGGAGACGGGTTCGGCGATCGTGTCGTTGAGTTCGACGGTCATGGTTTACCCTTTCTCCTTTTCCAAGACGGCGACCGTTACGTGGCTGCCGGTGCCGGCGTGGGATACGGTGCAGGCGCGGCGAGCCTTGGGCACCTGCAAGCTGCGGAAGTCCGCGGGCTTCTTCTTGCCGTATCGCGTCCAACGCTCCGGGTCGGCATGGAACTTGTCCCATTTGCCTTGCAGTTGCCACATTGCTTCGATGATCTGAAAGATGCCGGTCGCACCCACGGCGTGCATGGTGCCGATCAGTCCCCCGGACATGTTGGTCGGCAGTCGGCCTTCGTAGTAGGCGTCACCGGAGTCGATGAACTCACGCCCTCGACCGTAGGGACGCAGGCCGAGATCCTCGTAGGTTTGGATATCGCTGATGGTAAAGGCGTCGTGCGTTTCGAGCAGGTCGAAGTCCTCCAGCGGATCCTTGATCCCGGCCATGTGATAGGCGAGGTACGTCGCCATGCGCGTGGCGAGAAACGAACTGAACCCCGGCCATTCATGGCGCTTGCCGCCGAAGTAGTCCTGGTAGGTCTTCTGGTCCTCGTTGGGCAGCAGCAGGATGGGCATGTTCCGCCGATCGGCGGTGCGGAGGGTGTGCGTTCCACCGCAGATGGCCTTTAGGCGCACCGGGTGATCGGAGAGTTTGAAGGCCGTCTCCTCGTCGGCGAGGATCAACACCGCGGCGCCGACGCTCATCACGCAGCACTCCAAGAACGACAGCGGATCGGACACGGTGCCGTTCTTGAGGATGTCGTCGATGGTGTACTTTCCGGGGTTCTGGGAGTACGGCGAGTAGCACGCGTACCCGTGGTTCTTGCAGGCGATCTTGGCCAGGGTCTCGCGCGGCACTTCGTTTTCAAATTGGTATCGCTGGGCCATGAGTGCGTAGTACGAGGCGTACATCCACCCCAGCTCGCTCTCAAAATCCTTGCAGGCGGCGCTGGCGATGTAGGAGTTGCCGACCTTGGTGGAGACTTCGTCCATGCGTTCCCAGCCCACGACGGGGACGCAACTCGCATAACCCGAGGCGACCGCCTGCGCCGCGGCCAGCACCGAGGAACCGCCCGTCGCGCCGCCGGTTTTGACCTCGATGTTGCCCAGCGGGTCGAAGCCCAGGTAGTCGTGGACCTTGGCGGCGGCCAATAGCTGATCGCCGAAGTGGTCGGCGAACTGCGAATAGACGCACCAGTTCACCATCCGCCGAAACTGCTCCGCGGAGACCTTGAGGTCGTTTTCCTCGACGGCCATGCGCAGCGCTTCCATGCACAGCTCGGAGGTGTTCTTCTCCGGGTAGCGCTTCCGAAAATCGGTCAGCCCGCCGGCCACCACGTAGACCGGCCGCTCAAACCGTGGAATCCGAAGGTTCTCAGGACCAAAACGAATCATTGTAAGGCTCTCTCCTACGCGGGACGCAAGTGCGGAATCAACTTAGAGTGCATCCTGGAACCCTCTCCCCCGCCTGGGGAGAGGGTAGGGTGAGGGGGTTTCAGGACGCAGGCTTATTACTCGCGCGGCGCACACCGCGCTCGTTCGCGTCGCGACCGACCCGCTCCTACCCCTGGGCATAGCCGTCATCCCGCACCCGGCATTCCGCGTTCCGGGCCGGGACGCGCGTCGCCCATTCCGCAGGCAGGGATTATATCGCAACGACTTTGGTCCACCATCCCCTCTCTCCGCCGAGGGGCGTCGGGGCTCCGTGGCACTTCCGGCGGAACAGTGGGCCCATCGTTGCAAACGGGAAACCGTGATTCGTCCGAACCCGGAGCGCCAGCGACGGGCCCACGCCCTTTTCTGCCCAAGACCCCGCGCTTGCGCTTGGGGTTCGGATTCGGGATCGTCTGTCGCTGGAACCGTCACGGACCCGGGACCGGAGCCCACCCCCTGACAAACCCGTCGGAAGCCCCGGCCCTTCGTCATAGGCAAAGCCCAGCCGAGGCCGCGAAGGCGCGTAACGCGTAGGGTGCGTCCCCGACGCACCGCTATTCGCCGGCAAACGGTCTCGCAGGCCGTAGCCGGAGCGTTGGGGGATGGTTTGGAAAATTAACGGTTTTCTGAAAAAAACACTTGACTCGCGGACACCGCCTCTCTCACCACGCCGGACAATCCGTCGTTCGCTCCGCAACCACGTGTCCATCATCTCTGGGCGTCTAACGCGCTGCCGATCAGCCGCGAACGGCGCCCACGATCGTTTCGAATCAGCCAGGCGCGCTCGCGCCGCTCGTCGACTGCAGCGACCGGTTAGACCTTTCGCCCCGGTCAACGCAAAGGCAACCGTATCGCACGACCCCAGCGTCTAGCCACTTCATGTCGTACGAGCCACACACTTCGACGGTCTCGTCGCGGTTCCCCGTGGGCTTAACGATTCGCCCGTGGATCGGTACGCTGCCACGAAAATGCCCGTAGATGCCCGATTGTTTGGGTCCGCTGTAGAAGAGGTGGTCGTCCACGGCCACGACGAAGTACCCTGCATCGAACCCTGCGTCGACGAGCTGCTCCAAGAAGGCCAAGTCTTGGCAGAAGTTGAAC
This sequence comes from uncultured Phycisphaera sp., assembly GCA_964421865.1. Taxonomy (GTDB): domain Bacteria; phylum Planctomycetota; class Phycisphaerae; order UBA1845; family UBA1845; genus SBAX01. The sequence continues at coordinate 10,884 of CAYQZH010000010.1, forward strand.
ATCTGCTCTGGATACTGCCCGTTACGGGGGAACCTTACTTCGACTGCGGTTCGCTCGGCCATTTCGGCGGTGAATAGTGACAGATCGTTTCATTTTTCACGAACTGCTGCGTGCGATCAACCCCAAAGAAGCAAACCGGTCGCTCGAACTGAATCTTGTAGGGACCACCGGCGCCCACACCGCGCAGAAAGATGGCGAGTTCGTGCTGAAGGCTGCACTCGTTGTAGATCTCAATATGCCCGGTATTGATTTCCTGGAAGAATCCGTGAACCGCAGTGGGGACGTCGAACAAGGATTTGGCTCCCTCGCGAGGTCTAACCATGATTGGACCGACCGAAATCGGGCTAAATCGCATCCGATACCGGATGGCCACGGGCGTGTCAAGCGATCGTGAAGAAGTCGCGTAGGGTGCGTCCCCGACGCACCGCCTATTCGCCGGTCCGTTCATCGATTTCGGTGAAGTCTGGAACCTGGGGTCGGCGGTCGGCGCAAGCGCAGCACCCATCGGCGCGGTAGACGCCCTCACGAACCCAGCGATGAAAACTGGAATAGGCCCGGAGGGGCGATACACTAAACAGACAAGGTCGTGTCCGACGTGTCGCCCCTCCAGGGCTTTGTGTTGTACGCGGCCGTCGTTTTCCCAGGGCATTGCCCTGGGCTAGGTCCGATCGCCCCTGCCGGGGCTATTACGCCGCCCGGAACGGGCGCTCTTCGATAATCCGGCATGTCGTCAAGTCACTCATGGGTGCTTCGGGGATGCACCCTACGGATTGGCTACCGACTCAACCCGCGCATCCGATCGGTGCGTCGGGGACGCACCCTACGAATCGGACCCCGGTTTGGGGCCGAGTGCCGCAATGCACAATACAGCGGGCGTCACTTACGTTGAATCGGCCCGGAAAAGTCACGGAAGCGGTCGTGACAGGAAAGGCACGTCTCGTTCAGGGCGATCAGGTGGCGGCGCATGGCCTCGCGGTCGGTTTGGGCCGCGGAGCGTTCCAGGCGTCGGGCTTGTTCCTTGAGCACGTCCACTTGGGTCAGAAAACTCCGCCGATCGACTTCGGTCATTTTAATAGGCTCGACCGTGCGGGGGATTTGATCCGCAGCGCGATCGCGATGTTCTAGGCTTGGGCGTCGCCTTCGAACGCTCAAACCGCCTTTATCGGTCGCGGGTAGACGATGAGTTGGGCAACGAGACCGCCTACGAGCTTTATTACGCGATCCGCATCGCCGAATGGCTGGTGGTCACGCCGGACGTGCAGTACATCGACAATCCGGGGGCCCACGGCGACGTCGGGAGAACCATCGTGGCGGGCGTCCGCACGCGAGTCTCCTTCTGACCCGACCGAAGTGGCAGCTTGGGAAGCGGAGCGAAACGCCGCCAAAGCTAAGGTAGACTGGCGATTCACGACGGACGACGCCCGAATCAAACTAAAGAAGCTTTACCCCTCGATTGAGGGCTGACGGAGCACTAGACCGACACCTATTGGCAGCAATAATGGCATTGATCGACGTGGTGTAGCGTCGCGTCGCGGGCATCTTCTCGGTCGAAACGATGATGCGTAAGTGCCTTTGGCATAAGCAGTTACGGTTGCGGTATGGATTATCGGTCGCTCGGCCGGCCTTCACGCTCGCCGAACTGGTCGTCTCCATCGGCATCCTCGTTCTGATGATGTCCCTGGCCGGGCAGGTCTTCAACCTCACCGTGAAATCCACCGGCCAAGCGACCGCCCTCACCGAGGTCATGCAGCAGCTTCGGGCCTTCGAGCAGACCCTCCGCGATGACCTGCGCGGCGTCCAGCCCGGCAACTCCCTCATTCTCATCCAGGGCAATCCGGTCAACGCGTATTGGACCCAAAGCGGCAAGGATGCCGACGACGATGGCAACCCGTCGGACGACAAGGGTTACCCGCACGCGGCCGATCCCGAGCGAGAGAAAGCGGACGGCAGCGGCAATGCGGTTCAGCCGCGGGCGGACATCCTGATGATCTTCACCGCCCGACCGGGCGTGAGCTATGTCGAAGCGGGAACCTCGCCGCTCACGTCCAACCTGCAACAGGTCGTCTACGGCCATGCGGAACTGGGCGAGTACGTTACCTCGGAGGTCGCGGGCCAGAAATACAAGTTCGAGCCCGCCCCGCAGGCTTTCCCGACCGACACGCTGGCCGGTGCCGAGTATCCATCGGACAAGAAGGTGTCGCCCGTCCCCGCCGCACAGTGGCATCTCGCCCGCCGCAGCGTGCTCTTGCTGCCGAACAATCCGCCCGTTTCACTGACTCCGCCGCTGACATCCCTGGACGATCCCCGTCTTCTGGAGTGTCAGACGGATGTCTTTCAGCCGGAGGCCGTCGGCGCCGTACGCAACTTCCGATACGAAGACGACGTCCTTCGACCGCAGCTTTCCCCCACGACCGGGCTTCCGATGGGCGACCCGTGGTTCCTCCCCGCGATCTTCGGCGACGTAACTAAGCCCTACCCACAGTGGAAGAACCCGTTCGCCCGGAGCAAGCTGGACCCCGCGCCGCCGGCGCTTTACGCGAACCGCATCGGCGACTACCTGCTCCCCAACTGCGCCTCCTTCGAGGTCGAGTGGACCCTCAACCCGCGCAGCGAGTTCGTGGCCGGTCGTCTCGACGGCGTCAACGAAGTCTTTTGGTTCGACCCGGGTGATAACGGCGACCCCGCAAATACCGTCCCCAAGCCTGACCCGCTTCGCAGCCTGGGCGATCGCGTCGCGGCGCTCAAGCCAGGTGGATCGACCGCCTGCGCCACGAACGACACGGCTTGCAAGAACCTGTTGAAGAATCTCGATAGCCTTCTGAGTCAGGGTTCCTATTTGGACGCCTTGCCGCCGTATTCGCTCTCGGATCGTTTTCGCGTGCGTAACCCCGCCGAGGGCGATTCGAACGCCTGGGACCGACTCCCTCCCAACAACCCTCGCCCGAACCTCGTGGTCTTCACGGCCACGCGCCCGGCCCCTCCGCCCGCGGGGGCCCCAGCGGGGACGCCGCCCAGTGAGCCGGTGCTCGATCCCATGTTCCCCGGCGCCTTGCGGATCACGATCGATGTGTTTGACAAGGAACGCCGCTTGGACCGTCCCATCCGGCACGTGATGGTTATTCCGATCGGCGGGTAACGGCATGAAGGTCGAAGATCGAAGTGCAATCTTCAGAGCCGCGGGCGCTAGCCCGCGGACACGGCTGCCGAAGGTCACCGGGCTTGCGCCCGGTGCTCTGACCACGGGCCCCACCACCAATCGACAATCGACAATCGACAATCGACATTTGGCAATCGGCAATCGGCAATCGCGCCGCGGGTCGGCCCTCGTCCTGGTGATGACCATTCTGGGCATTCTCTTCGTCCTCGGCGTGGCCTTCCTGGCCTCGATGAACTTCGAGGCCGACCTGATCGCCTTGGAGACCCAGCGCCACCGCGCCGAGTCCCGCGTCACCGCCGTCGTTGACCAATTAGGCTCGACCCTCCGCGACGGGCTGATGTCCGCCGCCCGCACACCCTTCGGCGACCCGTCGACCGCCCTCTCGCCGACCGCCTTCGCCGACATGCCCGGAGTGCAGAATTCAACCAGCGCGATCGAACCCCATTGGGACCCCGGCCCGGACGGCATCCTGGGCAATGTGGACGACAAGCTTGTCTTCAGCCCCTGCGCCGACGTGGCCGCGTTGAAGCATCGCCCGTTCACCGGTCCATCGTTGCCGCGAGGGTTCGCCATCGACACCAGCCTTCCCAACGGCGCGCCCATGGGTCAGCTTCCGAGCGGTCTAAATCTACGAACCTGCCTCGACGGCCCGAACAAAGGGCAATTCTGCGCCCTGCCCCCCGACTGTCTGGGCTACATTTGCGAAGGCCCGCGCGTCCTCGACGCCGACGGCGACGGCATTGTCGACTCGCTTCAGGTTGACGCGAAGGTTCTGGACTTCTCCGACGCCCAGCTTGCGGCCCTTTCCGCCCGACTGAACCCGCCGACCAATCCCACCGGCAAAGTCTTCGTGGGAATTCGCGTCATCCCTCACGGCGGGCTGGTGAACCTCAACGCCTCGCACCCCAACCTGATCGAGAACGTCCTGGATGTTCCTCCGCTCTACCCGCCCGGGAACCCCCCGAACCCGGAGTACGGCTACTTCTACCACCGTCCGACGCAAAACCAGGTCGCCTATTCGCCGCTCTTGGAGGAATCGACGCTTCGTCGGCGAGCGCTGCTTCCCCCGCGGACCATGCCTCCCTCACTGCTTCACGGCGACCCCCTGCTTGATCCGGTAAAGTACCCCAACGGCAAGGCCGACATGCAGTGGCAGTTGTTCGCTCCTCTACCCAGCGGGGCCGCGAGCGGGAAGTACGAATCGGTCTTCAGCCATCGGTTCTCGCCGTATTCGCCGGACGAGCGCTTCCCCGGCTTCCCAAATTACACCTACTGGGCCGTCCGAATGGAACCCTTTGCTTCCGCTGTGGCATCGCCCGGGTCGCCCTCGGTGCCGCTGCCCGATTTCGATCGCCGCCACTTGGTCACCGCCGTCAGCCACGATGACCTGCTCGCTCGCGGCGGACGAGTTCCCAACCCCAACACCCCCGGCGGCGACGAGGATGTCCTGGCGAAAATGACCCAGGCCAATCAGACCGCGTGGCACCCCGAATACTGCCCGGCGCTTCTACCGTTTGAGTTCGCCGATTATCCGCAGACGATCCCCAACGACTGCTGCCCCACGGAAGTCGGCTGCAAGCTCAACGCCCGCAAGGGACGGTTGCAGCTCAGCCTGCCCTGGCTGGACGACCAGATCGACGCGGCCTATAAGTTGACCGACCCCACGGTCAAGCAGTGCATCGCCGACGGACGCTCGCAGGTTGAATGCGTCAAGGAAGCTCTCGACCGCGTCGTCCGCCTGATCCACGACGCCTTCTTCCTCCTCGTTCGCAACGCCGCCCACGTGACGACGTTGGAGGGCACGCCGTGCGCTTCGGATGCGGACTGCACCTACGCGAACGGCAAGTGCGGCGGAAACCACCTTTGCACCGTCGCCACCGTCCCGCCCGCGCCGCCCATCACGTTCACGGACTGCCGTCCGACGCCGACGCGCCCGATTCCGGATCTATGCAGCATCCCCGGCTCGGTATGCCGCTCGACCGACGGCGTCTGCACGATCCAAGCGCCCTCCTGGCAGGATAGACCTTGCACCACCAACGCCGACTGTGCCTCCGGCGAGTTCTGCCTCATTCCGCCAGGCATGATGACCGGGACATGCACAGACGTCTGGACCTACCAGACCCACAGCCAAGCCCTGATCTCCCGCACCGCCGCGGCCCTCACCGCCAACTTCCTCGACTACTCCGACGGCGACGACGTTCCGACGCGCATCGCCCTGCGCTCGTTTGATTTCACACGCGGGGTATGCGCTAAGGGGGCGAACACAGGACGCGTGTGTGACACGGTCGCGGACTGCGGCACCGGCGGGGTGTGCGCGCCGCCCGCAAACGCGGCGGGAAGAGAGTTCGATTTCGACCCTGCGGCGACTACGAGGTTCGAATACGTCTACGGCCTGGAGCGGCAGGGCTACATCACCGAGGTGGCGACGCTAAACGATCCAGGCATCCCCGGGCCCGGCGGACGTCCTCCGTCGCTGAAGGCTCGGGCGATTGAGTTCTTTAACCCGTATGCCGCTGACATCAACGCAACGGGCGACTACTTCTTGTATGAGGTCAATCCCGCCCTGGGACTCGCGGGCGCTCATGAGATCGCGCTCACCGGTACACTGACGGCCGGGGCGAGACCCTTTACGACGTTCGCCTCGGGCGACGACCCGCCATCCATCGCGCAGCTCGTCGGCCCCTCGCCCAACGGAGCGCAGGTCGATCTCACCGGGGCAAATAAACTGGCGTTCGAGAACGGATGGATTCTGTACCTTGTTCGAAGATACAGCTATCTTCCGGGTGAGCCCTCAACCAACATCGTCGTCGATCAGTTTGAGGTGCCCGTGGGTGGCAAGGTCGGCAAGGCAGATGCGAGCGACCCGCTTGCCGCCTATTCGAGGCAGCGCATGGTTCTCGCGAATTCGCCGTGGACGGCGACGGTGCCCAAAGCGGGTGAACTGATTGGTGCTTCGCTCGGCGACTGGAACACCTACGTCCCGATTCCGCCGCTACAACCGCCGCACCCGGTTGAAGTGAACTTCGCCGATCTAGGCAGAATCAGTCGACCGTTCAAGAACCCCACCAATGCGTCCGATCCGCGGAACGGATCCTTCGCGTTCCCCACGACGGGATCGCTGCTGATGCTCATGCGTCACGCGAACCGATCGCTGCAGGATTACACCCCGCCGGGCGGCGGCAACCCCGTCACGCAGTTGGCCTTCATCACCCGGCTCGTGGATAAGAACACCGTGGTCGATCGCACCGGCGGCACTATCGCCACGATCTTCGCAGAGGACCAGATCGACAACGGCCGGATGCCGGTGTTCGATCCGCCGGTCCTCGGCACGGACAACAACTGGTACGCCGCTCATCACCTCGCCCCATACGTTACCCGACGCGACGCGCCGGGTATCAGCGGCGCGCCGGGTAACCTGGACATGCTCCCCTGGGGCCAATTGGCGTTCGATTATTTCACGGCCTTGCCGCTGAGCAACCCCGGCCCGTACTTCGGGCCCGACAAGAACAAGGTCGCTCTTCCCGACTCGCTGCCCCGCGTGGACATGGAAGGCCTGCGCGTCCATGGCCGCATCAACATCAACGCCGCCCCGTGGAAGGTCCTTGCCGGACTGCCGTTTGTCCCCATGGAGAAGATTCCGGTCGCCTTCAAGGCCGAGATGCGCAGGGTCCTCGGCTTCGTCAAGGAGACCGCCGCCAACTCACTTGCCCCGGTGCCGGCTGAACTCGACGTGCTCGATACGCAGGCCGGTCGGATCGGCAACGAGCTTGCCCAGGCCATCGTCGCCTACCGCGAGCTTCGACCGCTCCCCGGCGGCGCGGCGAACCTCACCGGAAACTACGACAACGGCACGCCGGTCGGCGGGACGCCACCCGCACCTACAATCGCGTACGGCCGCGGATGGAACTTCGCCGCGCCCGTGGCCCGGCGTGGGACCGGGTTCATGACCGTCGGTGAGTTGGCCAACGTGCGCCATCTCGGCGCAGCCACGCTTGTTCCGCCGCCTCCGCCCGGTTTCTCGAAAACTTTCTTCCGTATCGACGGTGGCGTGATCGACCCGACCCAACCCAACCAAGCTAACACCCAGAACTTCGTCGACGCCGTCGCCGGCCTCGTCGCCCTCGGCGATTGGGTTACCGTCCGCTCGCAGGTCTTCACCGTCTACGGCGTTCTTCGCGGCGAGGAGGATCAAACGATCATCGACCCCGACCCGAACGCCCCGCCGACACAGGCCGAGTTGCGTGCCCGCGACGTGGACTCTCGGGCCTTGCGCTTCCAGGAAACGATCGACCGACTCCCGACTTTCTTGGGCGAGCCGCTGCCCTCGCGGATCGGCGACCGGTCGCTGACGCGATATACCGATGCCCACAACGACTGATGCGTACGACTGTTTCGCTTCGATCCCCGGGTTAGATTCCGAGCCGCCGCATTCATGCGGCGGTTGCCATCCCGGCGCGCCGGGAAGCGGAACGCCGCCATGCCCCATTCAGGCGGCGGTTAGTCCGCTAACCCGGACTGGTTAACGGCGTTGGTTTCCGGGGGGACCGACGGGTATAATGATCCAACGCCTTGGAGGGGGTTGGGGGCGATCCGACGCCAGGGTCGCCGCCTTGTGTCCACAGGCATTCTTGAGCCTTCGGTTGGACCGTAACGACCCTCCCCCTTCTGACATCGTGTTGGAGTTGAAGATGGGCACGCAGCGCTCGACGTGTTTACTCGGGGTATGTCTCTGCCTGGCCGCGGGGATGGAATCGACCGTCGCCGCCGTCGGTCCCGACGCCGGTGATGAAGCCGGCGTCGCGTCGGCCCGCATCGTCGCGGGGGTTCTCGACCCCGAATGCAATCTCATCGGCGGCATCGACGAATGCATATCCGGGCAGTGTTTCGGCGGGGGGAGTCGTTACCGCGGCGACGTCTATAGCATCGATTTCCGCGCCCGGCTCAACGAGATCAAGATGCAGCTCGCGTTCAGCGGTACGACCGATCTAACTGTTGCGATCCGTCAGCAGCAAGCCAATGGCACGTATACACGATACCCACCCCTAAGTTCCGACATCGTGCTACCGGACGTTCCCGGCGTGGTCGATCCGATCACGCACCTTCCGGTGCTCCACTTCTACACCACGGGCGTGCTTGACCCGCTTGACCCGCGCCTGACGCTTGAGCCCGGCAACTACGCCATCGGCTTCGCCTGGGGCTCGCGTACGGTGACCTACACCCTCGATGCCCAGCCTTACCCGGTCCCGTTCGAGGTCGGCGAAGTCCTCGGCGCGGTGGCCGCCGACACTCTCCCGCCTGATCCCGATCACCCTGATCCCGATCCCCTCGTCCCCGAAACCTTCCCGGAGTTTCAAATCTTCACCAACGGCGCGTACACCATGCAGCTTTGTTTCAAACCAGAAAAGGGCGCTTGTTGTTCGCAAGGCGCCTTCGCCGGCCGCCCCGAGTGTGCCAGCGCCGACTGCTGCGAAGTCCTGCAAACGGACTGCGTCGGGACCGGCAGCTTCTTCTATGGGGAGCGGACGCGTTGCGTTGACACACCTTGTATTTTCGGCGCGTGTTGTTTCCCGTGCGGGACATGCGCCAACGATTACACCGGGAACAGTTGCTTAGCCGCGGGCGGCGTGGTGCTGTGGGCGGGTGTGTCCTGTTCGCCGAATCTCTGTCCGCCGGTCACCGGGGCCTGCTGCCGGACGAACGGAGCTTGTGTCGAAGTATGCGCGCAACTTTGCGACGGCACCTACCGAGGCGACGGCACGACCTGCACCCCCAATCCCTGCAAGGGGGCTTGCTGTATCGCCGGTTCCGATTGTAGAGATCGGACGGCCGCGAACTGCGCGGCGTTCGCGGGACAGTTCCGCGGCCTTGGCACCACTTGCGCGACCTTGTCGGGCACAGCGGAATGCGGCGGGGGCTGTTGCTTTGGCGATTCAGGATTGTCCACCTGCCGGACCGTTGCACAGCGTTCGGCTTGTTCCTACGACTCGTTCAATTTCACCGCCTATCGCGGCGACGGATCGACCTGTCCAAACTGCGGGGTCATCGATGACTACCGGGCGTGCTGCCTGCCCGACGGAACTTGCATCAATACGACTTCACTCGCCTGTACCGCCGTCGGGGTCAATGGTGAGCTCAATGTTGATCCCAGCCTGCTCTGCGAGGAGTTGCCTGCGGGCTGCACCAACGTGAAGGCCTGTTGCCTCCCTGATGGCGATTGCGCGGTCCTTACCAACACCGCCTGCACGAACCTTGGCGGTTCGCGCCCCGCAGGCGCGCCGGGCACCTGCGGCGTTTCTACTTGTACAACCGGGGCCTGTTGCTTCACGGACGAAGGGGTCTGCTCGGAGCGGACGCAGGCGAGTTGCGAATCGCTTGCCGGCAACTACCGCGGAAACAGCACGAACTGCAATACCCCCGCCCTCGTGTGCCCCGGCATCGGGGCGTGCTGCCGATACGACGGCGACTGCTTTGACGACTTCACGGCCGCGCAGTGCGCCACCATCGGCGGGACGTACGAGCAAAACGCGAGCGTGTGTTCGCCGACGTTGGACTGCGACCAGCGCGGGGCGTGTTGCGCAATTACGGGAACCTGTTTGCTCGTGACCCAGGCACAATGCACCGGAATCGGGGGCGAGTTCAAGGAGACCGTGGCTGCCTGTGTGGCCAACACTTGCCCGGCAGGAGCTTGTTGCCTGTCGACCGGTTGCGAGGTTCTCACCGTTCCAGGTTGCACGAATGCCGTCGGCGTATTTCGTGGAGTAGATGTCGCGTGCAGGCCGGACCCGTGTATTTCCGGCGCCTGCTGCACGAACGAAACCTGCTCGACCAAGACAGAGGCCGACTGCGTGAACGGCGGGGGTTCGTTCATCGGTGAGGGCGAGCCGTGCTCCGCCGACCGCTGTTTGGCGGGGGCGTGCTGCCTGTCCACCGGCTGCGAGGTGCGTACCGTCTCGGATTGCGCCAGTTCGGGCGGAGTATTTGCATTCCAGGGGGTCCATGACGCCTGCGCGGCGAACCTGTGCGTGTTCGGCGCCTGTTGCAACGGCGAGACCTGTACCAGTCAGACGCGACATACCTGTGAGCGCGACGGCGGCACCTATTTGGGCGACGGCGTCGCCTGCTCCACAACCGTCTGCACGCTCGGCGCGTGCTGTCAGAACGAGACGTGTTCGCAACGGCAAGAACTGCTGTGCCCCTCGCCGGGCGGCGTCTTCCTGGGAAGGGGCGTGGCCTGCGCCGCGGACACATGCCACATCGGCGGCTGCTGCCGGGGCGACGCCTGCCACACCGCCATCAAGCTCGTCTGCACCCGCGACGGGGGGACGTATCTCGGCGACGGCGCGGCTTGCGGCCCCACGGTCTGCGCCATCGGGGCCTGCTGCACCACCGGACAGTGCCAAGTGGTGCCCAGCCTGACCTGCAGCGCCGGAGGCGGCACGTTTCTGGGCCTCGATACGGCGTGTGACGCCGATACGTGTGCGCCGGGGGCGTGCTGCAAAAACCAAGGGTGCACGCCGGACTTCGGACTCCTTTGCACTCAAGGACATGGAGAGTTCCTCGGCCCGGGTCGGGCGTGTGTCGCTGGGCAATGCAGTACCGGCCCTTGCTGTCTTCCCGGCGGCTGCGATGTGCGCACGGTCGCGAATTGCGCCAGTTCCGCCGGGGTATTCCAGGGAGTGAATGATGCCTGCGAGGCAGGCCTGTGCGTGTTCGGCGCCTGTTGCAACGGCGACACCTGCTCACGCCAGACCCGACACACCTGCGAGCACGGCTTCGGTACGTACTTGGGCGACGGCGTCGCCTGCGCCGTGAACATCTGTACGCTCGGCGCGTGCTGTCAGAATGAGACGTGTTCGCAACGGCAAGAACTGCTGTGCACTCCACCAAGTGGAGAGTTCGTCGGACCGCGTCAGGAGTGCTCCTTCGAGCTGTGCACGCTGGGAGCTTGCTGTCTTCCCGGCGGGTGCGAAGCCCGCACCGCCGCCAGTTGCGTCGCCGCCGGGGGACAGTTCCTCGGACAGGGCGTCGCCTGTGATCCTGACCGATGCGATCTCGGAGCCTGTTGCGCCGGAAGCCCTTGTACTCAGGAACGCAAGTATACGTGCGAACGCGACGGCCACGTGTTCCGCGGAGTCAACACCATCTGCGATGCCGCGAACCCCTGCCCGCCGTGCGCCGACGATGCGGCGTGCAACGACCACAACGAATGCACGCCCAACGATCGCTGCGCGGACGGCGTCTGTTCCAATGACCGGCAAACGGGGGCTCTCGAGTGGTATCAATTCTCCCCGTGCTTGAGCCTCTCCGGGCCCGCCCGTCCGGAGCATACGCTCTGCCGTTGTTACGACTTAGACCAGGACGGCGACATCGATCTGCACGACGTTGCCCGGTTCTTCGTGGACTTTTCCGCCCCTTGAGCAAAGAGGCGTCGGACGGTTTCAAGTGTAGCGTCACCCCTTGTGGGTGACGAAGAACAGGAATCCCGCCCCCCACAACGGGCCGCGCCACGTTCGGTGGGCGAGGGCGCGAAGCGATCAGCTCTTCAGCGTCGCCTCGGCCTCTTCGAGTTGTTGCGGGACCGACGCTCGGACTTCCTCGAATTGCGCCTGAGTAATACCCAAAGCCTCGAGGATTTCCGGGCCGATCTCATCGTGCCGCGCCGTGAAATAGAACCCGATTTTCGCTTGGCACGCCATGATGTCCGCCGCCCGGATCACCGTGGCGATGTTCCTCAGTTCCACGCTGACCGCCTCGGGGTTGTGATGGAACCCGACCGCCGCCCGCAGGTGACGCGGGAACTTCCATTTGGTGGTCAACCCCACGCCGAACGCCTGGTGGTCCGCCCCGATGACCTCCCGTTCACACGCCAGGAACTCGATGTCCGTCTCGGTGCAGCGGCGGATCACCTCGGCGAACTGGTCGGGGAGAGTCTGCCGTTCCACGAGCGTACCGATATCATGGATCAACCCGGCCACAAACAGTTCGTCCGCCATCGCCGGATTCGGCGAGCACTTGGCCAGGGTCCGCGCCGCCACCGCCACGGCCACGCTATGCTGCCACAAGTCCGCGGCGCTGAACTGCTCGGATATCCGCTTGCCCTTGAAGAGCCGTGCGATGGACGCGGCGATGGCGATGTTCTTCACCGCCGACAGCCCCAGTAGGATGATCGCTCGATCGACGCTCGCCACCTGCCCGGGAAGCCCATAGAACGCCGAGTTCACCACCTTCAATACCTTCACCGACAAGGCGGGGTCGTTCTTGATGACTTCGTGGAGGTCGCGGGCCGTGCTCTTGGGGTCCTCGACGATCTCGATGATCTTGATCGTCACTTCGGGCAGCGTCGCGATGTCCCCGATCGCCGCGATCGCCCTATCGACCACCGTTTGGGTCTGGTCGGCCGTCTCTACTGCTGCCATAGTTCGTCCCCGGTCTCTGGGTTGAGCCGTCGCACCGCCCCCTCGGTAGTCGCCGGGTGATTTATCGTCACCCACCGTCTGCCTATTTAGGACCGACCCTGCCGTGCCGCTTACCCGTTATGCACTTTTCGGCGATAGGCGTCGCCCAGGGGTACAGCGGCCAGTAATTCCGCGATCCGCCGACCCGCCGACCCGCCTCCGTACACGCTGCGTCGCCCCGTTATCGGGCGCATTCGAAGTGCCTTTGTGAGCGCCTTGCGAAGGGAAGCGACGCTTTCCTCGGCGTGGATGACCGACTTTCCGCTGACCTCCCTCCCCAGTTGGCGCCGACCGACGTTCACCGCGGGAGTCCCCGCCGTGGCGGCCTCGATGATCCCGCTCGACGAGTTCCCCACCAGCACGTCCGCGTCAATCAGCAATCGCAGATAGGTGTCGTGATCCAGCGATCGGACCACGCGGAAGCAATCTTTGCCGACGCGGCGGCGATGCGTTTCGATCGCCTCGACGATCCCGCTGTGGCCGCGATCGCTATTCGGATAGATGCAGGTCGCAGACAACCCGAGTTCCCTAACCGCTCCGAGGATCGCCTTCATCACTCGCCGCTCGACCACCGCCGCTCGCCCGCATGGATGTTGCACGATTAACGCCTTGGGTGCCACTGGCGGCTTGCCGCCAGTGCGTACCTCGCTGGTGCGAGAATCCCTTCTCGCGCCAACTTCCGCTGCTGCGAGAACCGCTGGTGCGAGAATCCCTTCTCGCACCAACTCCACCAACCGATCTAACCCCGGCGCACCGACCCAATGAACCCGCTCCGGCGATTCGCCCATGAGGATAATCCGCTGCCGCGCCGCCTGTGTCGCGGTCAGGTGCGAGTGGGCGAGCTTGGTGATCGCGTGCCGCAGGCTGTCATCGAAATCGCCGGGTGCAACGTCCCCGCCGTGAATGTGCGCCACCAGACGACCGCTGGTCACGCCCGCGAGCGCGCCCGCCATGGCCTCGATCCGATCGCCGAGCACGACCACGATGTCCGTCTTCGCTCGTTCGAGGTACCGCGCGATCCCTGCGATTCCGCGGGCCAGCCCCCCGGCTTGATCCAGCGGCGAATCGTCTCCATCCTGCATCCGCACCCGCGCATCGGGTCGCCAACCGTCGCGAACGATGTCCTGGATCGTGTACCCGAATTTCCTGAGCAGATGCGTCCCGGTGACCACGAGTTGAAGTTGTAAGAAGCGGTTCTGTGAGATCGCTTCCATCGTCGAGCGCAACAACCCGTATTCCGCCCGCGTGCCCGTGACCACCGCCACCCGCCGCAACCGGCCCTTCGTGGCTCCGTGGCTTCGTGGCTCCGTGGCTTTGCGCCTCATCGCACCATGTCCCATGACAGGAGCGTGTCACTGGGGATGTCGGTGGCGGCCTCGCGCCCGAGCAAGGTCGCGAGGTCGTTCGGGGGAATGCCCGTGCCGGGACGCTTCAAGGTGAGCATGGACCGCGCCAGCCGCGTCCCTCGCCGGATCGCCACCGCGGAAACGACGCTCTTCCGCGCCGCGGCCCGCACGTCCTCCTCGATCTCGGTTATCCCGACGGTCCCATCGCCCAAGGCGGCCTCCACCTCGCGCACCTTCCGGACATACCCCGCAAGCTGCTCCGGCGTCAGCGACATGGCATGGTCCGGTCCCGCCGCCGCCCGGTCGAGCGTAAAATGCTTCTCCAGAACGCAGGCCCCGGCCGCCACCGCCCACCCCCCGGTTTCCACGGACGTGGTGTGATCGCTCAACCCGACAGGCACGCCGAATTCTCGCCGGAGCGCCGCAATCGCCCGAAGATTGATCGCCTCCATCGGCGTCGGGTAGCAGCTTACGCAATGCAGGAGGATGAGGCGCTGCGATGCTCCGCCCCGAACGAGCCGTCCGACGCTTGCGCCCATCTCTTCCGCCGTCGCCGCGCCCGTCGAAACAATCAACGGCAGCCCCGTCGCTACCGCGGCATCGAGCAACGGCCCGTTCGTCAAGTCCGTCGAGGCAATCTTGATCGCCGCCACGCCCCGAGCCGCGGGCCTCAGCCCGCGCGACCCGGCGGATTCGCACTCGGCACCGAGTTCCATCAGGCACTGCAGATCACCTTCACTGAACGGCGTCGCCAGAAACAGAATGGACCGCTCCTCGCACCGTCGCCGAATCCGCCGAAAGTCGTCCAGCGTCAGTTCGAGCTTGGAAAGCATCGCTCGCTGCGATTCCTCTCCGCATCGTTGCCGCTGATAGTCCGCCATCGCCGCCTCAGCCGTCGTCAATTCCGTCGCCCGAAACATCTGGAACTTGATCGCGTCCGCGCCCGCCTCCGCCGCCGCGTCCACCATGCACAGCGCCGTCTCGACCGACCCGTCATGATTGACCCCCGCCTCCGCAATGACGAACACCGACTTCCCAACGCCGACCTCACGCCCGGCAATCCGCATTCGACAATCGACAATCGACAATCGACAATTCGTTCGGCTGCGAAGCACCGCCTCCGCGAGGTACAGATCAATCGCTTCATCAATATCCACCGAATCCTCCGCCTTGCACACGATGGCCCGGCGGTCACGACCCAAGAACGACTGATGATCGTCCGGCGTCTCCAACGCTCCGAACAGCGCCGCCCGCGTCACCACCGCGATGGCCCCGTCATGGTAGTACAGCGGCTCCAAGTCCTGTCGCCGGTAGATGCTGTTGGCCCGGAACTGCACCATGCGGTCCCCCTCGAGCCGATGTACCCAATCCGGGTGTTGCTTGCTCACCGGCGCGACGCTCCGCACCGAATCTGCCCCGGTGCGCACCAAGTGCTCGATCGCCCGATCAATGAGCCCGTCCGCTCGAACGGGGATATTGCCGTACAGCAAGACCACCGCATCAACGCGCGTACGCACGTTGTCATCCTGAGTGCAGCGACTGTCATCCTGAGCGCAGCGAAGGATCTCCCTCTCCCCCCTTGGGGGAGAGGGCAGGGTGAGGGGGTTATCGTTTGCGTGCCGCCGCTCCCACTCCTCGACCGCGTGCCGCGCCGCGGCATCGACGGTGGCCGTGTCGCTCGCCAGCTCCGCAGGTCGGTCAATGACTTCGATCCCCGCCTCCCGCGCAATCGCCTTCGCCGCATCCGAATCCGTGGAGAACACCACATCGGTCAGCAGCTTGCTCGCCCGCGCGTGCTCGAACGTGTATGCGATCACCGCCCGCCCGAGCACTTCGCGCATGCACTTACCCGGCAGCCCCTTGCTCCCCGCCCGCGCCAAAATGACTCCCAGCACTCTCATCATCCAGCTTATCGGTCCGACCACGAACCCCGCTTAACGTCTCATGGTGCGGCGAGGGGCGGAGCGAGGATTGCCCGCCAGCGAGTGAGGCGTTGTTTCGTCGTGTGGAATCCGGGCGCGGCGTTGAAGTCGCCGCTCAGGCGATGGCGTCGGCGAGGGAGGGCGCGAGGACCTCGCGCAGTCGAGCGAGGGCGCGCATTTCGATCTGCCGCACGCGTTCTTTGGTGACTCCAAAGCGTTTGCCGATCTCTTCGAGGGTGAGGGACGTTCCGGGTTTCTCCAGGCCGAAGTGGTTGCTGACGACTTCACGCTCGCGGTCGGTCAGTTCCCGCATCCCCGCGGTGATGAGTTCCTTCACTCGTTCGCGATCGCCCGCGTGTACCGGCTCCGCGCTGCGATCGGCCGCCGTTTCGAGCACCGTCTCCTGGCCGGTGACCCATCGGGTGTTGTGATAGTGCTGTTCGGGGATCGACCGGGCGTAGTTCTTCATCACCGCCCACGTCGCGTAGGTGCTGAACTTGTTGCCGCGGGAATAGTCGAACTTCTCCACCGCCCGCATCAGTGACATGTTCCCGTCACTCACTACCTCGAAGAAGTTGGACGCCCACCCGGCGTGCTTCTTGGCGATGCTGACCACCAGCCGCAGGTTCGCCCGGATGATCCGCTGCCGCACCTGTTCAATCTGAGATCTCAAATCTGAGATTGCTTTGAATTGCTGCGCCGTCGCACTGGCCGGGTCGATGCGCTTGAGACCCCTTGCGGCCTTGAACTTCAGATAGTTGTACCGACGGAAAAGGTCCTGCTCCTGCTCCCGCGTCAGCAGCGGCGTCAGATACAGAGACCGCAGGTAGGGCGGCAAATCGCTGGGGATTCTCGGCGTCGGCGCATTTGCCGCCGTCGGTTCGGGAACCTCAAGGATCATCGCGTCGGCGTTGGGAGCGTCGAACAGTTCGTTGTGGATCCAGTCCAGGGGCGTTTGAAGCCACTGTTCGACCTGCACCTGCCGCAGGGTCGCTTCGATCTCAGCCGCCGTGCACTCGAACGCCCCGGCGATGGCCTCCGCGGAATCGCCCGCCTGACGACATTTCCAGATGGCGTCATGGCGTTCGCAGCGCACCACGCCGTTGCGGCTGGTGAACAGCGCCGTCGCCTTGTTGGCCTCGTCATACCGGCGGAGCGTATAGCGGACGGTCTCGACCGCCCGCCCGGTTTGCTCGGAGATGATCTTGGCCGCCGCGTGTAGCTTGAGTGGCCGCTGGGTCAGTAGCTCGCGGGCAATGTCCACAATCCGCTTCTTTTCCGCCTCCGACAATTGCGTGAAGGCCGCACCCTTGACCACCAACGCCCGATGCTGCTGGACAAAGCGGTCGATCGTGCTCCGGCAGAATGCCAAGCGGTTGACACCGTCGTCGAAGATGACGCGCAAACCCATCAGCCCGCGGTTGCGCCACCGGCGGACGGTCTTGGTGCTGACCTTCAGCTCTTTGGCCAGTTCCTCGTGCGTCTCATACGATTCGCCCAACTCCCCGACCGCGAGGTTGGACTTTCGGCTGAGCACCTCGGCCAGCGTCACCAGGTCGTTGACCAGGGCCTTGCCGGGGATCGAATAACCCGTCGCCGGCCCGCGCTTGCGGTACTTGGTGATGTGGAAGCAGACGAACTCGAACGGGTAAGTCCGCTCCGCCTCGACCAACCCCAAGAGCCGGTCGATGCCGTGAATCTGCTCCATCCGCAAGCGGCGCGGCGAGAGCGTAAGCTGGAGCGCCAACTCCGCCATATCGCTATTAAAGAACTTCGGCATTGCTCGGTCCGACGGTCCGGTTGGAGCGATCACCCGCCTGCGCCACGGCGCAAGGCGAGGAACCCTTTTTTCCTCCGGCGGCGTTGCGCCGCGGATCTAGCGCCACCCCTCGTGGGCGGCGCCGTGGCGAGCACTATACGGTAGGTCCAACGAGCCTTCCGCAGTCGGCTCACATAAGTCCATAACGCCCGGCCAACCCAAGGGTTAGCCGCACGTTCCACCCATATTATCGCCCTGCAACCCCACCCGGTCAACACTCTCAAAGATTCGCCCGCTAACGATAGGATGGCGTGAGAGGTACATTAAATTATTAATGTAGATTTTGGTCTTGGCCGTTTCGCGTCATGCTGAGCGGAGCGAAGCATCTCAATCGCAAGAATAGACCCTTCGCTTCGCTCAGGGTGACAACAGCTTCGCTCAGGGTGACAACCACATCGCTCAGAATGACATCCCGTGGGCATTTTCGCCACCCCAAACGGGATGCACCCGAAAACCGCGGGAATCATGGAAGAAGCTTTGCTTCCGAGGCCCGGCTGCGTTGCTATGGGACCGCGTACGTTATCCAAACTAAGGGCCGAATGGGAAATATAGGAAAAAGGAGAGTTGAAAATGATGCATAAGAAAAACAGGTTTTCATCGGTGGCCGGCAGACCGCTTCTGACCGTCGCACTTCTGCTGGGCGGAGCGGGGTTCGTCACCCCGGCGCGGGCGGCGACTTTCACGGTCCTCAACACCCTTGACGACGGCAGCGTCGGCAGCCTGCGCTGGGCGGTCGGCCAGGCGAATTCGACCCCGGGGGCCGACACGGTCGACTTCGACAGCACCGCGTTCAGCACGCCGCAGACGATCACCCTGACCAGCGGGCTCTCGCTGAGCGACATGACCAGGACGACGGTCACCGGCCCGGCGGCTGGCGTGACGATCAGCGGCAACAACACGAGCCGGGTGTTCGCCATCAACGTAGGCGGGGGCTCGGCGGCCCTCTCGGGACTCACGATCACCGGGGGCAAAGTGAATGGCCCCGGCGGCGGCTTCTACAACGGCGGCACCCTGACCGTGACCAACTGCACCATCCCCGGCAACTCGGCGGTCAACGGCGGCGGCATCCAAAACCTCGGCACCCTGACCGTGACCAACAGCACCATCTCCGGCAACTCGACGACCGACTTAGGCGGCGGCATCTACAACGCCTTCGACACGACCGCGACCGTGACCAATTGCACCATCTCCGGCAACTCGACGCGCTCCTCCGGCGGCGGCATCTTGAACGTCGGCCCCGCTACCGTGACCAATGGCACGATCTCCGGCAACTCGGCGGGCTACGCCGGCGGCATCTTCAACAACGGCACGGCCACGCTTCGCAACACCCTGGTGGCCAATAGCACAAGCGGCGGCGAGTGCATCGATAATGGGATCTTCGACGCCGACACCTACAGCATCGACTCCGACGGTTCGTGCGGCGGAGCCACGACCAAGACCTCAGCTCAAATCAACCTTGGTCCCCTCGCGAGTAACGGCGGCCCCACCTGGACGATGGCCTTGGGCGCGGGCAGTGCCGCCATTGGCGCGGGCAACAACGCGTATGCCACCGGGCTTCTGTACGACCAACGCGGTCTTGGGTTTGACCGTATCAGCGGGGGTACCGTGGACGTCGGGGCGTTCGAGGTTCAGGCAATTTACGACTTCACGGGCTTCTTCCAGCCGGTGGACAACTTGCCGACGTTGAACCAGGTCAAAGCTGGGCAGGGGGTCCCGGTTAAGTTCAGTTTGGGCGGCGACCAGGGCTTGGATATCCTAGCCAGCGGTTCACCCACCTCTTGGCAGATCGCTTGCGACGGCAGTGCCCCAGTGGATGCGATCGAAACCGTGACGCTGGGTAACAGCGGCCTCAGCTACAATGCCCTCACTGATACCTACACCTACGTCTGGAAGACAAACAAGGCCTGGGCGGGTACCTGCCGTCAGTTAAGGGTCACACTGGCGGATGGCACCGTCCACGCGGCGAACTTCCAGTTGAAATAGGCTCTGGGAAACCAAGGGAGGCCGACGGCTCTCCCGGGCAAGATTGATTAAGCAGCGGAAGGCTCGGGGGACTCTGGCCCCCGAACCCCCTGGGATTTAGCGCTGGGATGTCCCAAGCGGCACAGCCCGGAAAAGGCGGGCGGGGCTCGATGGCCCCGCCGTGCAGCTTCGGACCCCATCCGGCGCTCGAGTTGCTTCCCCGCATGGCGCTATCCTCCGGATGGGCAGGGAAAACCTACGCCACCTTCATTCAAGGTTCAAGGGCCTTTAGCGAAGGAATCTGATCCGCCATCCAGCAGAAGAATGACGGCTGGACCATGGAAGGATCGAAAGGGTATCGTAGGGACCTCGGGCGCTACGTTTTTCGACCGCCCAGCGCTACCTATTTCGACCGGCGTTTACAACACCCGCAGCGGCCGCAACACAGCCGACAAGCAAGCACTTGCGTGCCCGAATTTCCAAATTGGGACGCTTCCTTTCTCTCACTCCAACGCGATGTCGACGAGTCGGTCAGGCGAGCAGCGCTTGATCCCCTTCGTGGCCCGAGCCCAGACTCGCAACGCTCTGGGTCGCATTATGACGGCCGTGCTGCCGATGCGCAACCCCGAAATTTCGCAGCATCGACGCCTATACGGGCTGTTAGCTAAGAAACGAGGAAAGCATCACCGGCTTCCCCAACGCAGATGGGCTGTTGGACTGTGGGAATGGCTATGGCAACCTCCGCTCCCACAAAGAGTTACGATCCTGCGGGGCTAAGAACACGTGAAGACGTCGGACTGTTGGGAAGGCCGGGGTGGCACTGACGGACGTGCTACTGCTGAAGTTCCCGGTGTGCTGGGGTTGTTGAGCAGCGCGTCCACATCGTTGACTCCCGGCGCGCCGGGAGAAAGTCGATCCCACATTCTTGGAGTTCATTCGTGCCCGGACTCTCACGGCCAACCTTCGCTTGACCGTGCCACCCGCCGAACAACACCCGCTCCCTCACGGTCGCGGCTCTGATCACACACTCTACTTCGCGCGTTCCAGGTATTCGCCGGTGCGGGTGTCGATGCAGATGCGATTGCCGATTTCGATAAAGGGGGGGACGCGGACCTTGGCCCCGGTCTCGACAATGGCCTCTTTCATCTGATTCGTGGCCGTCGCACCCCTCACCACCGGCGGGGCGTCGGTGACCTCCAGCTCGACGGTGTTGGGCAAAACGAAGGAGACCATCAGGCCGTTGAAGATCTCGACGGTGATTTTCTCGTTCGGTCGCAGCCACTGGGCCGCGTCGCCGACCACCTCCGCGCTCACCGATAGCTGGTCGAAGGATTCCAGGTCCATGACCACGAACTTGTCGCCGTCCTTGTAGAGGTACTCATACTGCTTCTGCTCGACGTAGGGAACTTCCAGCCGATCATCGACGCTGAAGCGTACGTCGTTGATGGTGCCGGTTTTGAAGTTCTTGAGCTTGGTCTGCATGTAGCTGCGCTTGTTACCCTTGGCCACATGCTGGGCGTGTTGGACGATGCACAGCTCGCCGTCGTGGAGGACGGTCTTACCCTTGCGAAGATCGACGGCCTTGATCATGGACTACTCCAGCAACGCTGAATGTTTACGGTATCTCGTCTCTGATCCCATCGTCGCACGGCTGTGACATTTCGTCAACACCGGTGATCGAAGGCGCAGAGCTATCCGATCCCTCGCGCTCGCGGGTCCGCCTGACCGCTTCCTCACGGGCGCGGCTCTGCTCGATCGGGTCGCTCCCGCTCCCCGCTCTGAATCGCCGACCCACGCCGCGAGCACTACAATGGCCCCGGATGTCTCGATCGAAACGGTCCGCCGTGCAGCGCTATCACGACCGTGTGTCCGGTTGCTACGACGACTCGTACGACGACGCCTATTGGCAGTGGCACAACTCCCTGACCTGGGATTACCTCAAACCGTACCTGCCGCGCGACCTGAGCGTCGGGGTGCTGGACCTGGGCTGCGGGACGGGGACCTGGGCCTGCAAGCTCCGCAAGAGCGGCTATTCCGTTACCTGTGTGGACATCTCCACGAAGATGCTCGACCAGGCGCGATTGAAGATCGAACGGATGGGATGCGGCGACCGAACACGGTTCGTCCAGGCCGATCTGTGCGATCTATCCGCCCTACCCGCGGGAGGAGCGCCGCTGGCGATCGCCTTGGGCGATCCCGTAGGATGTACGCGGTCGCCGGCGCTGGCTCTCAAGCAGATTCGGCGGGTGCTGGCCGACGACGGCCTGCTGGTGGCGACGTTCGACAACCGACTGGCCGCCATCGACCACTACCTCACTCTCGGCGACCCGCGATCCCTGGCCCGGTTCCTGCGCGACGGGCAGACGAACTGGCTGACCAAGGACGCCGAGGAACGTTTTCCGATCACCACGTTCGGACCGGACGACCTTCAGGCGCTGTTGGAGGCCGCCGGCTTTGAGGTCGTGGAGATGGTCGGCAAGACGGTTCTACCCATGCGACATCACCGTCACCAGTTGGAGACGTCCGAAGAGCGGCGGACGTGGGCCAAGATCGAGAAGTCCCTCTGCCGCAACCCCTTCGCCATTGGCCGCGCGTCGCATTTCCAGGTTGCCTGTCGCCTGATCCGCGGGTAAAGGACAAGGTTTGCCCGTTGGCGTGGGGTGGTATGCCCAAGCCGAGCGAAGCCGGGCGCCGACATGGCGGCGCTGCGCTTGGCCATGCCACCGCGTGGTGAGGTTTGTTCATGTTCGGCAAGCTCGTCGGACCTGACATCGTCAACATGATCGAGAACCGCGAGTTCGCGGCCGTGCGCGCATCGCTCATGGCCCTGACCCCGCCGACCGTCGCGGAGATTTTCAGCGACATGTCGCCGGAACACGTTGCGGTCGTGTTCCGCGTGCTGCCGCGCGGCTTCGCGGCGGATGTGTTCGAGTATTGTCCCTTCGAGGTCCAGGAAGCGGTGCTCAAAAGCCTGGGGACCGAGCAGGTAGCGGCGGTCCTCAACGAGATGGCGCCCGACGACCGAACGGCGCTGCTCGAAGAACTCCCCGCGGCCGCGACCAAGCGGCTCTTGGAGTTGCTCTCCCCCGAAGAACGCCGCATCGCCACCGACCTGCTTGGGTACCCGCCGAAGTCTGTCGGTCGGCGGATGACCCCTGACTATGTGGCCGTCTTTCCCGAATGGACCGTCGCTCAGGTCATGGAGCACGTCCGCCGCGTGGGACGCGACAAGGAAACGCTCAACGTGATCTACGTCGTCGACGCGCGAGGTCTGTTGATCGACGACATCCGCCTGCGCGAACTGGTGCTCTTTGATCCGGCCGTCGCCTTGTCGGAGAAAATGGACCGTCAGTTCTTCGCCCTTCGCGCCGACCGGGACCAGGAAGAAGCGGTCAAGGCCTTCCGCGATCTGGACCGCGTGGCTCTGCCGGTGGTCGATTCCAACGGCGTGCTCGTCGGCATGATCACGGTGGACGACGTGCTGGATGTGGCCGAGGAGGAGGTCACCGAGGACATCCAAAAGATGGCCGCGGTGGAGGTTCTCGATGCCCCGTATCTCGACGTCGGTCTCTTGACCATGATCCGCAAGCGGGCGCTGTGGCTCTCCGTGCTCTTCATCGGGGAGATGCTGACGGCGACGGCCATGGGATACTTCCAGGACGAGCTTTCCCGCGCCGTGGTATTGGCGATGTTCATTCCGCTGATTATCAGCAGCGGCGGCAATAGCGGCTCCCAGGCCGCCTCCCTGGTTATTCGTTCACTGGCCCTGGGTGAGCTTCGAATGCTCGACTGGTGGCGGGTGCTGGTCCGCGAACTCGCCTCCGGACTGGCCCTGGGTTGCGTGTTGGGATCCATCGCCCTGGTACGCATCCTTTGTTGGCCGACGCGGTTGAAACTGTACGGCGAGCACTACGCGATGGTCGCGTTCACGGTGGCCGTCGCGCTGATCGGCGTCGTTCTCTATGGGACGTTCGCCGGGGCGATGCTGCCGATTCTCCTGCGGCGTTTGCGGTTGGACCCCGCGGTGATGTCCGCGCCGCTCGTGGC
>CAYQZH010000011.1:0-34527 GCA_964421865.1 uncultured Phycisphaera sp.
TACGGCCACGGGTATCCGGGCGTGTGCGCCTTGGGCCTGCGAGCTTTCACGCTTGCTGATGCCCATTTCGGCGAGGGTCGGTTCGCCCGATAAACCGGGTACCGCCTTGTTACCACGTTTTGCACGCCCAGGACCGGCGTGTTTCGGCAGATCGCGTTGTGTCAGCAGTCCCCCCATCTTGATCTTGGCGCGGCAAGCGTAGCTCTGCGCCTTGCGGATCGTTTTCTCGCCGAGTCCCTTGCGGCGCGCGAAGTCGGCGGCGGTAAGAGCCAGGTCTTTGACTTCTTTGACTTCCTGAATTGTTGTAGCTTTGGCAAGCATCTGTTCAACCTTGCCCATGATCGCCAGGGATGTTTCGCTCATGCCCGCACCTTCGGCCTTGGCGTGTTCCCCGGCCAGCCAGACCGGAAGCCCGTATTGAGCGGTCCAAGCCGCAAGGCTCCCGACGACGTGGGCGGGTTTCAGGGACGACCTCCAAGGGACCAGACCGCTTACCCCGGCGTCCAGGTCCGCAGCGCTCGCCTCGACGATCAGCAACCGAAAGCGGTAGGCCCGCAGACGTTGAAGCTCCCGCTTGAAGCGGTCCCGCTCCCGCCCCATGCAGGCAAGTAGATCGTCGATGGACTTCCGTTCGACGGCCACAAGGTTCGTCAAGCCGACGATGCTGTAGTCCCCGGTGTCGAGCGTGCCGACCGTGGCGGTCAGAGTCGGGAAGTCGAGCGGGCATTGCTCGCGGCTGTCGATGATGATGGTCGGCTCAGGCTTCATGCCGCTCTCACTCGCGGAGGGGTTGGGGGAAACTTCCCCCGTGGATCAGCCCCCGGTGACGCTCGCGTGCAAGAGTCGCCTGTCGGGTGAACCACGCCGCCTTGCGTCGCTCGTTTCGCCGTCGGCACCGCCCAGCGGCTTCGGACGCCAACCGACTCAAGCGGCCCCAGAACTCCCGATCATCCGATAGGTGCAGGTCGAACGTGGTGGACTTGCTCGCGTTGGTTCTCGCGTTCACTGCCCGGTGATCCATTTGGCGATCGCGCCCAACACCACGAGCGCGATCGCGCGAAACGCCCAGGTCTGCCGCCGATGCGCCTCTTGAAGTCGATCGACTTGCGGAATCAGTCCGCCCCTTCCGGTGGGATTCAGGGCCATTTCGATACGCTCAAGGTGTGCGGGGGACGTTTCCGCGGCCCGCGCCCACGGAGGCCGATCATTTCGGCGTCACGACGCTGTTGGTCGAATGCCGTGGGATACCGGCCTCGCGGGTCGCGTTCATCGACGGAGCGGAAAATGTCGCATGGGTTCGGCCCATCGTCGCGGATCGGATCGTCGTCTTGATCGAACACGCGCTACACCACAATGCCAGCGGGAGTGTCAGCCGTTCGGAAGCGCCGAAGCGCTTGATCCATCACCCACCACGCCAGCGCCCGCCGCACGCACCGCTCGCGTAGCCGGTCGTCAACTTCGCTTTCGACGTAGCATCGCGCACACACCGGGAAGGAATCCGCCACCAGCATCCGCCACCATTTTGATGGATGCTCAAAGCTCACAGGCCGCGCCGAATCGTCCAGCAACGCCCGGCAGCCGGGACAGCGCTGCATCGGGAGTACCGTTGCCGCTTGCGTCATACCGTACCCCCATCGGTGACTGCCGTTGCTTTCGTACGCGCGATCGAACATCAGTAAAGCTCACAGTGCGATTCATGGGGCGAACAGCCGAGGCGACTAGCGCCCCGGCTATTCGCGTTCCCAGGAACGGAATCTTTTGCGTCACCGCCGCGCTGTCTGCAACTCGGCGCGCTGAATCGCCATACGTTGTTTGATTACGCGATCTTCCATCCGGCGACGCGCGTCGATGTCGCCGACCGCCAGCATCGACCGCTGTACCCGCCCTTGGACGCGGAGAAAGTCGCCGTGCAAGCGAGCCATCGTATCGCCCATCCTTCCGAGTCGATCGACAAGTCCAAGTCTCATCGCATCGGACGCGACGAAAACCCGACCATCGGAAACTTGCGACCAGTCCGCCAAACTCAGCCGGGTGCCACGGCCCGTGAAAACCGCGTGCTGAAAATCGAGAAAGTATGAATCGACGATGGACTGTAAATAGGCTTGCTCGTCGGCGGTCAACGGCGTTCCGAATAAACCTACCGCCTTGTACTTTCCGGTGGTGATCGGCACGACGCGAAGTCCCGCGGACTTTGCCGCCTCGGACGAATCGTAAATCGTGACGATTGTTCCGATGCTCCCGACCAAATCCGTTCGCCCGGCGACAATCTCAGTCGCCGACGCCGCGGCATAGAAAGCCGCGGATGCACACAGGCCCTCGACTTGTGCGATTACTTTCTTCCTCTGCGCGGCCTCACGCACCGCGTCGCCTAATTCGCTTAACGAATCGACGCTGCCGCCGGGACTGTCGATTCGCAGGACGATCGCCTTCACGGTGTTATCGACCGACGCCAGTTCAACTTGTCGGGTCACAGTGCGCGTGTTCGTGAATCCACCGAAAAACTCGTCCAGTATGTCGGGACTGGCGAGCATGATCCCGCGAATGTCGATCACCGCCACGCCGCTCACGACACGGTAAGACTCCAACGTCGGCGCAGTTCGGCGCATCGTGTCCGCGCGGATTGTCAGGTTCGCTTTCCCGCGCAGACCCTCCCGCGCCGAGAACGCCGCCGGTTCAATCGAAAACAGTTTCATCGTCGCACCTCACTCCGTCTCGCCCAGGATCGCCTCGTCGTCGCCCCACTGCGGGGACGCCATCGCTTCGCAGCCGCGCGACTCGGCGAGTTTCTTCAGGTCGACGAGTATCGCCTCGTATTTCCGCCACGATCCGCGAAACTCGTAGGGTAATTTCGTCGCCACTTCGAGCGCGCGCTGGAGCCGCGCCCGGTCGCCCTCGGCGTTTCCCGACCGCGACCTCATCGTCTCATCCAAGGCAATCTGTAGTTCGCTGCAGATGTCCGAGAAAACAAAATCTTGGAAGCGGTCAGCTTCGCGCGACAAATTGAGAAGCGCCGTGCGACAATCGGCCTCGACACCATTGTGCGCGGACTCTGCATTCCGCACTCCGAGCTTTGCCGCTTCCAACTTCTTAAACGGTTTTTCGGCTTCGGTCAGTTCCTTCCGCGCCGCCTCAATCGCGGAGTCCGCGGCGGCCAATTTCTTTTTCCACTGCGGGTCGGCCAGGACCGCCTTCGCGCGTTTCGCAATCTCGACGCGCTTTTCGAGCAGTTCCTGCCGATATTTCGGCGTCCGCGCGAGTTTATTGTGCTCGCGCCGCTGCTCGGACAGTTGACCGTAGCCCGGCCCGGCGGTTCGCGTCAACTGATCGTAGCTAGTCAACAATGCTTCCATAGACTTCTCCTTTACTGCAATCCAATTCCGATTTTACCCACTTCGCATAGGCAAGTACACCCTGCCTATCAGTTTCGCTCGTTAATCTGTCTGCCATTGTCCGATCCATCGTGGCCCGGCACTTCGTCATTTCCAAAGGACAATCCCAACCGTTCCAACTGCTCGGCCTCGGTCATTTCGTAGTCCCGTGGTTCGGGTGCCTCGAACCACCACCACGCCCAGGGTCGCAACCGCGGGTAATCGCGCGTGTTTCGCCGCCGCTCGGCGAGTGCGGCAAACACGCGATCCCGCAGCTCAAACCACGCCGCACGGGCGGACGCCTCATCGAATACATCCCCTTCACCGAACCCATCCCCGAAAAAATCGTGGCCGAACATTAAGTGCTCAACCGCGCCCCGCGGCCAACCACGGTGGATACGCGGCACTCGTCGGACTCTCGGCATATCAGCGACCCTCGACTTTCCTAAAGGCGTTGCCCGTGATCGCCAGCGGGCGGCTCTCCGGCGGCTGCACATCGAGGCCAAGCTCCCGCAACAAGCGGGCGAACGCGATCCTAGAATCCCGCTCGACCCCGATTTCAGGACGCGCCCGAGGCGAGCCGTGCCGATCCACGAACGTCAGCCCGTGCTTGGCGATCGCCTCCCGTCCCTGTTGCCCACGGTCCCACGCTTCACCGGCTAGCGTCAGCAACCGGACGTGGTGCGGTTCAAGTTCAAAGTCCGCGACGACGGATGCCCACCACCGGCGGGTCGCGGGTTTCAGGTGCTTCGGTGCCTTCGTTTTTTCTGCCATAACTCAGTGTCCTCTTGGTTCGGGTACACGCGAATGGGTACGGCGGGGAAACACCGGTTTCCGGGCCTTCCACTTTAGGTCTGTCACCCCCTATCCCCCTCACGCTCGCCCTCGACGGCCTCTATCTCTGCTTGCAGGCGGTCTCGCATTGCCTTGTCGTCTGTCCGCGTCATCCGGTCCCCCAGCGACATAACCCAACCGTCCCGTGACCATCCGTCCGGCACCTTGCCAGTGAGCGTGCCACGGTAGAGCGGATCGAAGATGCACTGCTCAAGCGGGATGAATACCCAGTCGGGTGGTGGTACAGGCTCGGCGGGCGTTCGCTTGTACCAAGAATCCCCGCTTACGGTATCACCGTTGCGAGTTTCGTTCACTGGTACAGGTGGTACAGGTGTTTCCCTATTGTAGTCTCTGTTTCCCCTTTTCCATTCAGAAAACAACCCACTATGCGTACAATAGGACTTTGCCTGTACCGCTTGTACCACCCTTGAAGTCGCGTCCATAAACTCACCTGTCGCTATCGAAAACGCGGTTTGGCTGGTACAGGCGCGGGTGCGGTTTGCTTGTACCAGTCGCGTTGTGCCACATCACGGCACGGCCACGCCTTTCCGTAGTCCAAGGCCGACGTAACAGCGGGTGCGTCCATCACCATCGCGCCGACTAACCGTGTCGAGGTTCGGAATCATCGCCCGCAGTCGGCTGCCGAGTAGTTCACGCGATCCCGCGAGGTGTCCGTTGTCCTCGCACCATTGCTTCCACACGGCCCATAGGTGATCGCGTTCCACCTCGACGCCCGGCCTCACTTCGCACCGATCCTCGACGAACGCCTTTAACGGCGACACCAGCCGGGCAAAGTCGGCTTCGATGTCGCGGGATATCTGCGGTTGGGTGAACTCGCCTTGCTTCCGTAGCCGAACCAACCCCTCAAGCGCCCAGCGGAAAATGCCGGGTAGTTCCTGCGACAGTTTCGCCTCAAGCTGCCGATCCTCGCGTCCCACGAACGAATTGCGACAGGGTAGGATGTGGACACGCGATCCCAGCGCCCCGGCGTTGTCGCCGAACTTCGGCAGTTCGTTGACGGCGAGCGCGAACCGCGTCCGCAGTCGTACCGTGGTGGACGGCTTAAACTTCCGTTCGACCGCAATGGCGTCCTCACCGCTTAACAGTTTCAACAGTTCCAACGTCGCCAGCGCCTTGTCGCCGTGTCCCAGGTGTGCATCGGGACAACAGGCGAGCCTCTTGCCTTGCAGGTCCGCAAGTCCGAACCGTTCGGCGAGTCCCGACAGACGCGGACTCACACAGTTAGCCTCGCCGATGGTGGCCGTCATTGTGCGCAGGATAGTTCCCTTGCCCGATCGCGGCGGCCCCTCGATGAGTAGGATCGCGTGTAGCGACGTGTCCTCAGTGAGACAGTAGCCGAACCACTCGCCGAGTAGGTCCACGCGCTCTTCATCGCCGTCGAAAATCTCGTCCAGTGTCTTAAACCAGACGGGACACTCTGCATCGGATCGGTAGTCATAGGGCAATGCGAACGGCGAAAACCAGCGCGGGGTATGCGTCGTCAAGGTGACGCGATTCCCTTGCAGAACGTCGTCAAGGTTCAACAAACCGTTTTGCATTGTGACCCAGTTATGCCGGGCGTTGCCGTGTTCGCCGAGATACACGGGTGGTTCAACGTCGAACGGCACCCGGACCTCGGACGCCGTACACTTGAGAACGTCGCTTGCCAGCCGCGGCGTCGCTTCCGTCCCGTGTTCGTCCAGCCATTGCAGGATCACCCCTTGCAGGTCGCCGTCCGGCACCGTTCGGTAATGCGTACCCGTCCAGGCGTAGAACTCCTCACGATGCCAGCGCAGTGTCACTCCCTTGTCGTTCGTGTGTTGCTCGCCAACGAACATCCGCGCCCAGTCCAACGGCCCCAACTTGGCGGGTATCTCGGCTTTTTCGGCAGTGTCCAACAGCTTGCGAAACTCGGCCTCGCCGTGTGCAACGATGAAATCGTCGGTGCCGACTTTGCCGTCGCCGTTCGCCGGTATCCGTGCAACGCGGACTGTGGCGTCCTTTTGTGTCAGTAGGTCGGCAAGTCGCGCCTCGGCGAGCTGCACCAACGCATTGCGAACGGCGTCCGAGTCGAAGGCGATCACGACGTTGCGGTCGTGCCATTCGATCCGTTTCAGGTCGTCGATCAGGTGACGCTTGCCGTATGCCTTGCCGGTGTCCAGGCGTTGGCGCTTCTCTTGCCAACCCCACACGCCGACAAGTCCGATGCACGAAATGCCAAGCTGTGACACCGCGAGCGCCTTTTTTTCGCCTTCGGTGATAACGATGATGTCAGCGCTTGGCAGCAGTTCCCAGAATCCCGGCGGGAAGTAGGCTCGGTTCGGTGCATTTTTCGGCGATTCGTACTTGATCGGCTTGCCTTCGTACGATCGCGGGAAGTCGAGTTTTACTCGGCTGTACCCGTCCGCGTAGGGGTAGACAAGCCCGACCCCCCAGTCGCATTGTCTCGGTTGCCAACCGAGCAGCTTGGCGATCGCGCCGTTGCTCGCGGTGTAGAGTCCAGCGGCGTCTATCGTTTCGTCGGTGATCCCGCTCGCGTGAAGCTCGGCGCGATGCTTGTCGGACAGGGCTGGGCGGGTGTGCTCGGCGGTATCGACTTCGGTTAGGGTTTCTGCTACGATCATGCGCGTACCTCAGAATTACCCTCGATCGGCACGTTCGCCACGCCGCCGGTCGGGGTTTTTTGTTTAGACTCCCGCCTCCGCCAGTTCCTTCCGCGCTTGTTCGATCGCCTTCGCGCGTTGTGCGGGCGTGCGGCCTTTAGTGACAGGCGCTTGGCACTTCGCGGCCTGCCGTTCGATCGGCGACGCATCCTCGGCGCGGTCGGCCTCAGCGAGTGCGACGAAAAACTCGTTTAGCGCTTCGGCGGGTATCCCGATCCGTCGTCCGACGCGGATGTATCTCAGTGTCACGCGCTTGGCATTGCGGACGATGCCCTTGCGACACCATCGCCAGACGGATGCAGTGTGATGTCTGCGGCCATTGAATGCCGGAAGGGCCTTCGCGGCCTCACTCAAACTCAAAATGTTTTCCACGTCGAATGCTCCCGCACACCCGGCGCGTCACCGCGCGTCCGTCGTGTACGCTTGCATTCAATCCGAAGTGTCTAGGACAATGCCCGGATTGTCCTAATTTCTTTTCCTAATTTTTCGGCGGGGGTCCGATGTGTGGCGACGCACTGTCCGCCCGGCAACGCCGCCGGAACGTGTGGCGATTTCATCGCAAACATCCGTGTAGGACCGACCGTTTCCTTTCATCATCTCTTCGACTTGGGACTGCCACGCCGGCTCGGACTTGTCGCGGGCTTGCCCGCCTTTGATTCCTCCGCGTTGGCACCGGATTCCCGCCACTGTGCGGTTTTCGTGTTCACGCGCTTGCAGTCTGCCGATCAAAAGTCCGAGCACATAGGCCCGGCGTGCGACCTCTTCGCGGGAAACTGATAGGTCTGCAATGGCGGCCTGGACGTGGAATAGCTTTCCCCCGAACTTCCCGCCCATGATTTCAAGGGCTTCGTACTTGGCGTCCTCTGTTGTGGCGGACTTAGCGCCCTCTGATGTAGTGAAGCCCGACGACAAGTCGCGTCGGAGACCTCTGAAAACGCGGGAGATTGCTTCGTTTGCGTGTTCGACGAAATTGTCGATGGTTTCCAGTGGCGGAAAAACACCGCGCGATTCTTCGGTAGACTTCGCTCCAAAAGGAACGTCGGCTGATTCGAGTAACGACGCCAATAGTTCCGCGAACGGGATGCCCTTCCTGCGAAGGGTACTCTCTCTCAGTGAAGATTTCTTTGGCATATCCACCTTTCAACCGGGCGGCCACGGGTGCGATACGTCGGAAGGTGGAACCGCCGCACCGCGCCCGGGCCTTCACGCGGGGATCAAACCGCGCGCCCGATGACCGTAGTTTACCCGATCTTCAGCGCCACGCCGATCGCCTTGGCCGAGTCCCGTTCGGCGTATACTTGCGTCACGTCCGCCGCCGCGTGTCCGAGCAGCACTTGTGCGGCCTCAAGGCCGTGCTCCCGCCGGACGTGGGTAGCGAACGAATGCCGCAGTTGATTCGCGCCCCACTTGTGCTCGCGTCGCCATTGCCGCAACGCCTTGTCGTCCAAGCCGTCCGGCGCCGGGAACGCCCAATCGCAGCCATACCCGATCGCTTGGTTGTAGGTGTCCGTCGCGTACCGATCGCCGGGTGTTTTCTTCGGACGGCGGACGCGGTTCGTGCCCGGCGCGTTGCCTTGCCCGTCCGGCGTCTCCCGCTCGGCGTGCTGGCGGTCCCGGCGTTCGGCCTCGGACTTCTCAGGCGAGAAGAGGAACGCCTGCAACTCGGTCCGTAGCAGCGGCTTCAACACGGCCTGCGCCTTCGGTCCCAGGTAGATCGTGCGCTGCCGTCCGGCGTACTGGGTTTTGTGGTGTTCCGGCGTGAAGGTCCAGACCTTGCCGGAAGTGTCGATGTCGCAGGTCCGCACGATGCAGACCTCACCGGGCCTCATCCCGGTGTGACGTTGAAGCTCCACCATCGCTCGGACGGTCGGCGTCAAGTGCGGTAGCGTGGCGTCCACGATCGCATCGGCCACGGGCCGGATCGGTTCGGTTTCCCGCGCCTCGGTTCGTCCGCGACGCAGCCCGGTGACGGCTTGCAGCCCGTGCAGGACGCCGGCGGGGATCAGTTCCTCAGCGACGGCCCACTTGAAGATGCGTTTGATCCTGCCGACGTTCCGGTTAGCGTAGTTCCGACTCGCCTTGCCGTCGATCATCGCTTGCCGGACGGCCTTCAAGGCCCGCGGCCCGAACTCGACGGCCTTCGTATCGCCGTACAGTTCCTTGAACGCGCGGACCGCCAGCCGGAATTGATCCACCTCCCGGCTGTTGCCGACGTAGTACGCCTCCGCGTACTTCCAAAACCCGGCCAGCAACTCGACGACGGTGATGTCGGTCGCGGGCGCGGTGGTGACGTTGGCCGTCCATTCGGCGATCAGCCGATGGTACTTGGCGCGGCTCTCCGGCGACCCGTAACGACCGAGATAACGGCGCTTGCCGTTCAACTCGACGAATGCCCGATCGCCGTGGGCGTTCGATTGTTTCCGGTACTTGGGTGTCCGTACGGACGTGTCCTGAACCATGATGCGGCCTCCAAAACGGGAAACGTATCATTTGATACGATTCCAACCTCGGTTGCAGCCGCACCGTCACGTTGACGGGTATGCGTAACTTACGCATTCAGCTAGGTTTACGTCACCGTCCGCGACAGGATTCGAACCTGTAACCTTCGGCTCCGGAGGCCGACGCGCTATCCAATTGTGCCACGCGGACTCGTACGTCCGAGAAGTGTAGCAAGGTTCGCGAGCCTGTCAACCGGCCGGAGAGGTCGGGAGTTCACCTGACAATCCGTTTCTCGGACGCCGGCGAGGGGTTCGCACGCCACCGACGCTGTACGTGTGCGCGGGGGTGGAAACTGCCGATGCAGAGAGAGGCGCGGCTGCGCGCCGGGTTGGGCGCAGGCGGGCGGGCGAGTCCGAGGGTTCACGCAATGGCCGATCGGCATATCGGTAGCATCTTGGTCGTGGAGGATGACGCCGAGCTGCGGTTTATTCTCCTGGCCCATCTGCGTGCCTCGGGCTTCGAGGTGTTCGAGGCGGTGGATGGGGTGAAGGCCGTCGAACTCGCCACCGACAAGCTCCCCGACGTGGTCCTCATGGACATCGGCTTGCCGGTGATGGACGGCATCGCCGCGACGCGGGCCCTCAAGTCCGACGGCCGCACCTCGTCGATTCCCGTCATCATGCTCACCGCGCGAACCCGTACCGAAGACATCGTGAAGGGTTTGGAGGCGGGCGCGCAAGAGTATCTGCTGAAGCCCTTCGACGTGGCCGAGCTTCTGGCTCGCGTGCGGACGGTGCACCGGCTGGCGAGAGCGCACAAAGACCTCGACCGCCTGAACATGCAGCTTGAGGCCGAGGTGGACACCAAGACCCGGCGGCTCCAGTTACTCTACGAGTTCATGCGCGACCTCAATCACGCCGACTCCCGCGACGAGATTCTGGATCTGCTCATTCGATGCGTGGAGCAGACCACGGCCGCCCGGCGCATTTCGCTGTTCCTGACCGACGCGAGTGGTGAGAACCTGGTCTGCGAGCGGGCCGTGGGGATCGAGCCGTCGATCGCCGAGCACTTGCACGTGAAAAAAGTCGAGGGGATCACCGGGCAAGTGTTCCAAAGCGGCAAGACGTTCGTCGCCAAAACCTACGGCGCCGCCGCCCCGGCGGGACGCGAGTACGCTCGTGATACCTTCTTAAGCACGCCGCTGATCTCCACGTCCCTGGAAACGCAAGACGGGGTCTTGGGGGTGCTGAACGTCACGGAGAAGAGCGACAGCACGACGTTCTGCGAGGACGAGATCGAGTGCATCCGGTCGGTGGCCGACGCCGCGGCCATCGCCCTGGCGAACGTGACGCGTCGAGTGCGATTGCAGCAGTCGGTTCGCGTGCTCCTGCAGACCGTCGGTCGGTTGGCGGAGTATCGCGACGAGGAGACGACGCAGCACATTGAGCGGGTCTCGACCATGGCGAGGATTCTGGCCCGGGAGTTGCACCGCGAGGGGCCGTACGTTTCGATGGTCACCGACGAATTCATCGAATCCCTCGTCCAGGCCGCCCCCATGCACGACATCGGCAAGGTCGGAATCTCCGATGACATCCTCACCAAGCCGGGCAAGCTCACCGACGAGGAATACCAGATCATGAAGACCCACACCGACATCGGTCGGCGGGTCTTGTCCCAGGCCCTCGACCCCGCCCACCCGGTGCCGCTGCTGCGGATGTGCATCGATATCGCCTACTGCCACCATGAACGATTCGACGGGACCGGGTACCCGCGGCGGATCGCCGGCGAGCGCATTCCGCTGGCAGCGCGGATCATCGCCCTGGTCGATGCCTACGACGCGATCACCAGCCGGCGACGTTACAAAGAGGCCAAGTCCCACGAGCAAGCCGTCGAAATCATCCGCTCCGAAGCGGGAAAGCATTTCGACCCCGTGCTGGTGGCGGCCTTCCTGCGGTGCGATGAACAATTCGAGGAGGTCCGGGCGCGATACGACGACGGCGCAACGTTGCTCGCGGCCGGACGTTTCTAGAGTCCGCCGACCGGCGGATCGGTCCTTCGTCCCCCACAAGAACGACCGGCCCCGCGGGCGGTCCAGTCCAAGGGCAGGGTTGGCAAGAAGGTCTTGCGGCGGTAGGATGATCCACCTCATCGGGCAGATACACTTGACCGGGCGTCGGTTCGCACGGGCGGGTGGGGATCCGCCGGTGCGGGCGGTCGTTTCAACTTCAAGCCGCCGGGTTCGGCGCCATCCATGATGATTCCATGACCAACGTCGCTTCGGCTCTTCCTCACGTAAGTCCGCCGACCGGCGGATCGCCCCTTTGGGGCGTGGTGATCATCGCCGCACTCATTGGGGTGATGGAACTGCTGGACCGCACCCTGTTTCCGGTGCCCCTGCCGGTAGCCATCACGGCTCTGGGCGTGGCCTACGCCGCGTTCGTCGGGGGGACGCGCCCTGGGATGGCGAGCGCCGCTCTGTTGGCGGCTTACGCAGCCTACCGATTCTCGGTGCCCGGGGCGCCCTTCCACTACACCGCGAGGGGCCTTTCGCGGCTGGGGGTCGCCGTCGTCGCGCCGCCGCTGATGGTCCTGATGATCGGTTCATTGAAGCGTCGGTCGGACCGTGTCATCGAGGCCCTGCGAGCACAGGCCGCATTCGAAGCCCAGATCGAAGAGCGAAGCCGCGTCGGTCGGGCTCTGAAACGGGAGCGAAACGAGCAGCAGACCATCTTCCACTCCGTCCCGGCGATGATTTGGTTCAAGGACGCGAACAACCGCATCCTTCGCGCCAACCGGCTCGCGGCGGAGTCCATTGGCCGCACTGTGGAGGAGGTGGAGGGGAAATCGACCTTTGAGTTGTACCCCGATGAGGCCGCAAAGTACCAACAAGATGACTTGGACGTGATCCGATCCGGGAAGCCGAAGCTGGGGATTGTCGAGCGTTACGAGATCCCCGGCGGCGAGAAACGATGGATCCGCACGGACAAGGTCCCTTACCGCGATGCCTCGGACAACATCGTCGGCGTCGTCGTTTTCGCGGTGGATATCACCGAGCAGAAGAAGGCCCAGGAGGCCCTGCAGAAGGCGCACGACGAACTGGAACTTCGTGTGAAGGCGCGGACCGCGGAGCTCACCCAAGCCAATGAGAATCTGCGCCGGGAGATGGACGAGCGCGAGAAAGTCGAAGAACGACTACAGCAAATCATTGATAACACCACCGCGGTGATTTACGTGAAGGACGCGGAAGGACGGTACGTTCTGGTCAACCGACGGTTCGAGGAGCTGTTTCACGTCCGGCGGAACCAGATGGCCGGGCGGACGGACTATGATGTGTTTCCCAAGGAGGCCTCGGATGCTTTCCGGGCCAACGATCGACGGGTGTTCGAAAGCGGACAACCGGTGGAGTTCGAGGAGACCGTGCCGCACGACGACGGGCTGCACCATTACATCTCGTTGAAGTTCCCGTTGTGCGACGCGCAAGGGCGTCCGAGGGCGGTCTGCGGAATCTCTGCCGACATCACCGAGCGCAAGCGTTCCGAGCAGGTCGTCGCCGAGCGGACCCTTCTCGCCCAATTCGCCGCCGACGTCGGCGTCGCCCTCACCCGCGGCGAGGACTTGCGGACGATGCTGCAATGTTGTTGCGACGCGATGGTCTGCCATCTCGGCGCCGCCTTCGCCCGCATCTGGACGCTCAACGACGCCACCGCGACCCTCGAGTTGCGGGCCAGCGGCGGAATGTATACCCACCTCGATGGAGCGCACGCCCGCGTTCCGGTGGGATCGCTCAAGATCGGTTGGATCGCCCAAGAGCGCCGGGCTCACCTGACCAATTGTGTCGTCGGGGACCCGCGCATCGGCGACCAGGAATGGGCCCAACGAGAGAAGATGATTTCCTTCGCGGGCTACCCGTTGTTGATCGGCGACCGCGTCGTGGGGGTCATGGCCATGTTTGCCCGCAGAGCGATGTCTACGCTCGTGACCGACGCCATGGCCGCCGTCGCTGACACCGTCGCCCTCGGCATCGAGCGACACCGCGCCGCCACGGCATTGAGGCAACACGCCGAGGCGCTGGAGGAGGCCAATACCCTCCTGCGTCAAGCGGAGGAGGCGGCGCTCGCGGCCAACCGCGCCAAGAGCCGCTTCCTGGCCAACATCAGCCACGAAATCCGCACGCCGATCATGGCCATGCTCGGGGCCGCGGAACTGTTGCACGCGGGCGAGGGTCGGCGCGCGGAGTGGGTGGATCGCGGCGACATGATTCTGCGCAACGGGCGGCACCTGCTTTCGCTGGTCGATGAGCTTTTGGACGTCTCCCGCATCGAGGCCGGGAAACTCGACATTCGCCTTGAGGATTGCTCCCTCGTGGACATCCTCGCCGATGTCGCGGCGATCACCGAGCCGCTGCGACGTCAGAGCACGCTGGACTACCGGATCGTCTACGAGACTCCGCTTCCGGAGCGGATCCGCACGGATCGCACGCGGCTGACGCAGGCGGTCACCAACCTCGTCAACAACGCGTTGAAGTTCACCCAGACCGGTCACGTTTGGGTGCGGGTGCGAGTCGATGGCGACGCGCCGGAACCGAGGCTGACGATCGCCGTGGAGGACACCGGGATCGGCATTCGCGCTGCGGATCAGGAGCGGATCTTCACGTCCTTCACCCAGGTCGAGCCGATCTCGCGCGGCGCGGCCGCGGGGGTCGGATTGGGTCTGCCGATCGCTAAATGGATCGCGGAAAAACTCGGCGGCACGTTGGAGGTTCGCAGCGTCTACGAACAAGGGAGCACCTTCACGCTTCGCATCGCCACCGGACCGTTGAACGGGATCACGTGGATCGCGCCGATCGAGACGCCCCGTCGCAGCGACGCGACGCCCAGTCCCCCGCGTGGCAGGGCGTGGCCTGCTCTTCAAGGGCGGATTCTTGTGGCCGAGGACGCCGGCGACACCCGCGAACTCATCGCCCACGCCTTGACCCGCTGCGGCG
Organism: uncultured Phycisphaera sp.; assembly: GCA_964421865.1. Classification (GTDB taxonomy): domain Bacteria; phylum Planctomycetota; class Phycisphaerae; order UBA1845; family UBA1845; genus SBAX01. Next base: position 14,289 of record CAYQZH010000011.1, read on the forward strand.
CCGAGGTGACGAAGGTCGAGAATGGACGACAAGCGGTCGATGCGGCGGCGCGGGAGACCTTCGACCTGATCCTGATGGACATCCGCATGCCGGTGATGGATGGGTTGATCGCCGCGGCCGAGTTGCGGCGCCGCGGGTACCGGTCGCCGCTGATCGCCCTTACGGCCTCCACGTCCGAACGCGAACGCGAGCGCATCCTCAGCTCCGGTTTCGATGACTTTTGGGCGAAGCCCATCTCCCTGGACGATCTGGTGGTGCGTGTGGCGGCGTATCTTCGCCCGGGCGGGTCCGCCGAACGGCGGAGGGGCTTTGCCCCGACTCGCGAATCCGGCAAGGCAACGACAACCGATCGCATGGCCGCCGCGATCGCCGAATTCGTCGCCTCACTGCCCACCCGCGCGCAGGCGATTCGCGTCGCCCTGGAAAGCGGCGACCTTGGCCGAGCGCGTGATCTTCTCCATCAACTGGTGGGTACGGGGGGCATCCACGGCTTCATGTCCCTCTCCCACGAAGCGGCGCGATTGCTGCACATCGTCAAGAACGGCCCGGTCGAACATGGACCCGCGGAGCTGCGCACGCTGGAGGACATGATCGCAGGCCTGCAACCGCCCGCCTCCGGCAACCTCGATGCCGCCCCGTCGCAGCGTCAAGATTCCTGAAAACTCGTTCGCTTGGATCGCACGCCCGGCGGCCTATAATCCCTTCGTCGACCAGGCGGGAAGCAAGATGATCGCGCGTACGGCGGATTCGTTCGAGGACGCCAAATCTCACATCAAGGCGGGCGAGCCTCTTTCGCTGGAGCAGGGCATTCGCCTTTACGAATCGCCGGACATTTTCACTCTCGGCGAGTTGGCCAACGCCGTTCGTGAGCGGCTTCACCAGCGGAACGCGTATTTCAACGTCAACCTGCACATCAACTACTCGAACTACTGCATCCTGCGGTGCAAGTTCTGTTCGTTCTATCGACCGTACCCCAAGCAACCGTCGAACGGGGACGACGGCGGGTACGAACTTTCGATCGAGGAGATCGCGGCCCGGGCGCGGGCGGCCTACGCCCACGGGGCGACGGAGGTCCACATCGTCGGCGGGTTGCATCCGAAACTTCCCTTCTCCTATTACACCGACATGTGCCGGGCGATCCGCGAGGCCTGTCCCCATCTGCACATCAAGGCGTTCACGGCGATCGAGATCATTCATTTCACGCGCATCGCCAAGCCGCGACTGACGATTTCCGACGTATTGGTGCATTTGCGCGAGGCCGGACTCGACAGTATGCCCGGCGGCGGCGCGGAAATCTTCGACGACCGCGTGCACGACGAAGCCTTCAAAACCAAAGTCGGCGAGGCCGGGTGGTTTGAGGTCCACCGCACCGCACACGAGTTGGGCATCTTCACCAACGCCACGATGCTCTACGGCCACGTGGAAACGCCCGCGGAGCGAATCAAGCACCTCATCAAGCTGCGCGAACACCAGGAAGCGAGCCTGCGATCACGCAAGGCCCATTTCAATTGCGTGATTCCGCTCTCGTTCGTGCCCGACGGAAGCGCATGGTCTCATCTGCCTGGTCCGAGCGGGTTGGACGACCTGCGTACTCTGGCGCTGGCCCGCCTGATGTGCCCCAACATCCCCCACCTCAAGGCCTTCTGGATCATGCAAACGCCCAAGCTCGCCCAGGTCTCGCTGAACTGGGGAGTGGACGATGTCGACGGCACGGTCGTCTACTACGACATCACCAAACGCGAGGGCGGCGGCACAACCCACCAGGAGCTGACCGTCGATCGCCTCCAACGGCTGATCCGTGAGGCCGGTTGCACGCCGACCGAACGCGATTCGCTGTATCGCCGCGTCCTCCGTGACGATAACACCTGGAGCGTCGAGGGCGAACCGTGGTCGGTACCGTACGATCCGTCGCCGCGCGAAACGGATGAAAAAGGGAATTTTCGCCCGACCGCACTGACCGTGTCGCGGTAATCGCGGAGGGCATCCGATCAGAGCCGCGCGGGCAAGCTCGCGGACGGGGTCTTTCGGATCCCGGCGCGCCGGGATTCCACGTCGCCGAGCGCGACGACTGAGCGATGCACGAGTGGTGGCGCTATTTCGGTGACTTGCATCAGGTCCTCCCGCCCCAATGGTCGGGGATCATCCTCGTGCTGTGCTCCGTGCTGTGTGGCGTGCTCATCGGCGCGGAGCGGCAGTTCAAGCAGAAGGCCGCCGGGGCGCGAACTCTGGCCCTCATCTGCGTCGGCAGCACCTTGTTCACGTTGGCCTCGATTCTGATCGCCGGGGAGACCGCCGATCGGACCCGCATCACCGCCCAAGTCGTGACCGGCGTCGGGTTCCTGGGCGCCGGGGCGATTATCCGCCATCGCGGCGCGATCGTCGGGCTCACCACCGGGGCGACGATCTGGACCACCTCGGCGATCGGCGTGATCGTCGGGGGCGGGTACGCGGCCGCGGGACTCGTCCTCACGGTTCTGGTTGTCGCCGTCCTGCTGGCCGTCCAGTGGTTTGAACATCGCGTGCTGGAGCGCTGCCGCTTCTCCGAGTGTACCGTCGTCTACCAACGTGAGTTGGGCAAGACGCGGGTCCGCATCCTTCGCATTTTGGACGAGTATCGCATCCCCGATGCGTCGTGGGAGGTGTCGCCGGAGGGTGAGCTGGAGGCCATGGCCATCCACTACTGTCACTACCACCGCGCCCATCGCGGCCTGCTCTTCGACATCGTTGAACTCGCCGGCGTGACGGAGGTGCGTCACGAACGCGCCACCCGGCAAATGGACAACAGTCCGATCAACGGACCGTAGCGTGTCAGCGGCGTCCGCTCTGCGCGACTCCACGACCATCCACTTCGGACGGCAGGCCGCCGCCGGTTCGCCGTGTTATCGGGCCTTCACGGGGGCCGTCCGTAGTAGGAAAGAAGTCGAGCCGGCTCCTGCCCGATAAGCGTGAGGAGCGTAGGCATAATCCCCTAGACCCAGAGGAGTAAGGACCGATGACGGAGCGCGATCGAGGGGTCCGCCGCTGCGATGCCAAGCTTCCATTGGGCGCACCCGTGATTCAGAGTGCTGTTCTGGACGGGGACGTTCCGAAGGATGTCATCGCTGAATGGTCTGGAGCCGATCACCCCGATGATGGGGAGTTGCCGGCAGCGCCGAAGCGACTCACCGGCCGCAGGGCCGAAGAGGATGCACGTCGAACAGACACATCTCAGCGCTGCGGTTGGCGGCGACCGGGCGCCAACGCTTCTCCGATACGGCGCACCGATGTTCGTGAGTACCCGATCGACGAAGAGGCGCTTGTTTACGATCCTCAAACTCAGGTTGTCTTCCATTTCAACGAAACCGCCTTCGCCATCTGGCGCCGGTGTGACGGCCGAAGGATTGAGGAGCTCGCCTCGGGATTGACCGACGAGTACGACGTGAATCCTGAAACGGCTCTCGATCACGTGTCCACGGTGGTCGAGATCCTCGAAACCGGCGGGTTGTTTGCTCCGGAGGCCACGGATGTCGTCCGGGTCTGAAACGACGGCGCGCCACGATCCCGGCCGGTTCGTCCGCTGCAGAATCGGTGAGTTCAGCGTCGCCCTGCGCAGTGACTTGAAGCAGGTCGTGGAGGATTTTGCATGCATCTATCCTCGGGAGCGCTCGGACACCGCCGCAGAGGATCAGACCATACAAATCGAGGTGCGGAGATCAGGCCGCTCGCGGATCGGTCGCCCGCTTTATCGCGTTTACGCCGACGGCGAGGAGGTCGGCGGTTGGCAGCGCAGCAACGGGGTCTTCCCCCTCGTGGAGTGGGGAATCAACCTGCGGATTATTGCAAGGCGATCAGAGTATCTGCAGTTTCATGCGGCCTCGATGGCCTTTCAGGGCAACGGCGCCATTTTCGCCGGGGATTCAGGGCGTGGGAAATCTACGCTGGCCGCCCTCCTGATGACCCGTGGATGGCAGTACCTCTGCGATGAGTTTGCCCTCGTCGATCGCAGCACCTTAAAACTGCACGCCTTTCCCAAAGCACTATGCATCAAGGCCGGATCGTACCCGATCGCGCGGCGTTTGGGCTTGCCGTTTGCGCGGCGCCGAGATTACATCAAACAGTCCAAGGGACGAGTCGGCTACGTTAATCCTCGTGACGTTGGACCGGACGCCGTCGCCGAGCCGACGGCCATGCGGTACGTCATGTTTCCCACGTACGCCGGGGGGACAACCCCTCGGCTGGGCCCGATCTCCCGGGCCGAAGCGGCCATGGGCCTGTTCCGCTGTTGTTTCAACCGCCACGCGATCGGCGACGACACGCTCCCGATCATCCAAAGATTGGTCAGTGGGGCCTCCTGCTTCCGTCTGGAGGTTGGCGAACCCGACGCCACGGGCGCTCTCCTGGAGGCCACCCTCCACCACGTTCCCGGGGGAGTGGAGGCGCACGCCGGCGGGGCAGGGACGATGACGACCGGTCCTCATGTCCGGCGGCAACACACTCCTTCCCTCACTACTCGCCGCGAAATGCTGCGCGTGGGAGCAAAGCTCGCTTACGTCGCCCCGTCGGTGCTCACTCTCTCGGCCCGCCAAGTGTTCGCGGCCGCAAGCGATCCGAGCGGGATCTGCTCGACGGCCAAGCACACCGGCCAACTCTGCGAGACGGATACAGACTGCTGTAGCAGGCAGTGCAACATCGGCATTTGTAAATAGCGCCCGGATGTGGTCGTCTTCGTCGGAAAGAGGCTCATGTCCGGCGTGATCTTCGCGCGGCGCACAGGACGATGCAGCAAAGAAGCATTGGTTGGATCATCGCCATGCCGCATGGGCGCGGGGCGGGTGCGGGCTGCGTCGCCGGTTGATCCACGGGCCGTCCCTTTCCGACCGCGAACACGCCGCCGCCGCGGCGAACCGCCCAGTACTTGACAAGCCCACCGTCGCCGAGGGCGAATCCGGATTGGCCCACGGTCTTCGTCGGAAGCGATTCTCCGATGTTTTTCCCGGCCGGAACCCACACCTTCTCAGCTTCGCCGGCGGGTTTCTCGAACACGTAAAGCTCCAACTCCTTGGGCGCCGAACCGAGGTCGGCGATCTCGTCCATGGTGAAGTTCATGTTCACGGTCATGGAAAGTCCCGCAATTGGAGACGTGGACTCCACTTTGAGCGTTCGGAGGAGCCCCACACCGCCCACAAAGCCGTCCCGCGTAGCTAGGTCGGGTTCCGGCATCGGATCGAGCGAATTCAAGGGTTCGATCACCTGATACTCCAGCGCCACTCCGGGATGGCCGCCGAGCACCTCGACGTGGGCCAGCTCCACCCCTTGCGTATCGACCGCCGACCCGTCGAACGTACCGAGATCATCGGTCACGCCACCGCCGCTGGCGAGCGCCGCGCTGGCCGCCGCAGAGCCACCCCCGCCGCCATTGCACGTCAGCGTGAGGAGGAACGCGCGGGTCTTGCTGCTCGGATTCGTACCCCAGCCGGTGATGAAACCGTTGTTGTCGATGTCGGTGGCGCGGGTCAACGTCCAACCAGAACTGCCCGAAATCAAGTTGTTCAGGTCGCGCATTCCGTTGGTGCTGTCCCACACGAAGGCATGAAAGGCCCCGCCGGTAACGTTCGAGGTACCCCCAACGACGTTGCTGTCATTCAGGCCGAAGGCCCAGCTTTCCGTGCCGCCGGTCAAGACGCCGAGATCCGACATGCTGCTCCCATTCCAGTAGAACGCGCGAGCGGCCCCGGCGGCCGTATAGGATCGCCCGGCGATGTTGCCCGAACTGTTCACGGCTTCCGCACGATGATCCGGTAATACGCTGTCCCCGCCTAGAGTGCCGAGGTCCGTCATGGTTCCACTGTTCCAGCGAAATGGTCGAAAATAGCCGCTGCCATTCTGCGCCCCGCCGACGACTCGTCCGGAGTCGCTGATGTCCATGGCCACGCTCTGCGTCCCGCCCAGCGTACCCAGACTGTTCATCCCCGACCCAAACCCGTAGGCTGCCGAAGGAAGGTACAAGAAAGCTAGGCGGTTATGCGGAGGTGAGGCGAAGTCCGCCACAGTCCCGACAATCTCACTGTTTCCGTTGACGGAAAGGGCTTCGCTGCCGCTCCGCCCGGAGAGCGTGCCCAAGTCCACCATGCCGCCGCCGCTTGTCCAACGGAAAGCGCGTCGCTTTTCACTGCCGTTGGTTGACCACCCCACCACCATGTCGGCGTTATTGATCCCGTGGGACTCGGCATACGACCCGCCCAGTGTCCCCAGGGAGGTGAACGAGCCGCAGCTCAAATACCAGGCGGCCGGGTTCCCGCTGGAATCTTCCTCGAAGCCGGCCACCGTCTCGGAGCTGTTGATGTGCCATCCGAGGCTGGATTTCGTGGACGTAATCGCCCCGAGATCCGTGACGCCATAGGAGATCGACGTGTCGCACGTCGTCCAATACCCGAGGAGATAGAAGCTATTCGCCCTGGTGATATCCGAATGGTACCACTCCATGGTGGCGGTCCCGTCCGTGAGAACGTGCATTCTGGCAACGTTGGCGTTGCCGGCAAAGACCAGGTGCGGATTCAACAACCGAGCCAGTGACGAACCGTTCGTCCGGACTCCCAGATTCGGCGCCCCACCGGTGTATTCGTTGGCCAGCAAGAACTCCGCGGTGCCGCTGTCGGGAACCCCGTCGGCCGTCAGGTCCTTGTCCTGCCAGGTCGTGCTCGCGCTGGGGCTTCCCACGTCGGAGAACTTCTCCGTGTAGGCCCCCGGTGCAACGCTCCAATACCCTACCAGATAAAAGCTGACGTCCGTGTCGTCCTGAGCGTAAACCTCAATCGTTGATAGGGCGGACGAATCCGCCTTGACGAACATGGTGGTGAAATTGAGGGCGGCAGCCCAACCTACGTCCAGGGTGAATCGCCGGTCTACCGAGGAGCCGTTGGTGCGCACGCCCACCGAGCGACCGTTGCCCGTGTCGACGTTGGTCATCACGATCTCGCCCACGTAGTTTGGGCGCACGCCGTAGGAACAGAGGTTCGCGTCCGTCCACGTCGCGCTGGCCCCGGCTGTAAACGAGTCGAATCGTTCGACGTACGTCCCGCTGGTCCAGTACCCTAAGAGCACGAAATCGAGATCGGCGGTGACTTGGGAATAGTGTTGGATTTGCGAGCTGCTGTCGGTTTGCACGTGCATGACCAGGAGTTGTACGCCGGCTACGCTCGCCAGGCGAACGTTGAATCTCCGATCCAGACTGGACCCGACGGCGCGCACCCCACCCGAGCGGGCGTCGAATACCCTCTTGTTTCGACACGCCACCTCGACCACGGCGTTGGCCGGCACGCTGAACGGCGCTCCACTTAGGCTCTTGGTCTCCCACGCGGCCGCGGAGGTGGACGACCAGGTCTGGAAGGTCTCGGTGTACCCTGCACTTACCGAATTCGGTGCCCGCACGGCATCAAGGACGAGTAAACCGAGCACTCCCGCGAGGCGAAGCGTGAAGCGACGGTCTTGGACGAAGAGTACGACCTCCACGGCTCGGGTTCTCCGGGCAGCTCCAATTCCGGGCATCACTTGATATCGGCCGAGGAGGGTTCGCCGCCAAAGCCATTGTATGGTTGGGACGACCAGTCTTGAAAAAACGCAGAGCCTCCAGGACCGTACGACTAGAGTGGCGGGTGCGGCGAGACCGCAGAACCGTGGCCGGTGATTTGTGGATTCCGCCCGAACTCGGCGGTAATGACGCTGCGGATTCCGCCGCGCACGCTCCAGCGCGACTCGACGGCCATCCACTTCGGATTGCACGCCGCGACCAGATCGTTGAGAATGATGTTCGTCACATCCTCGTAGAAGATGCCCTTCGATCGGAACGACTGGAGATAAAGCTTCAGGCTCTTGAGTTCGAGGCACGCCGGGCCGGGAACATAGCGGATAATCATGGTCGCGAAATCGGGCTGCCCGGTCTTGGGGCAAAGGCTGGTGAACTCATCGGCGTGATGCTCGATGAGATAGTCGCGCATCGGATGCGGGTTGGGGAAGACATCGATGGCCTCGGCCATACCCCTATTATCGCGTTCAGCGTTCCACGGACAAGTTGACCTTGGGCGGAACCAGCGGTTTCTAAGCGTCGGTCCGGGTCGTTCGTGTGACCGATGTAGAATCGACCTGCCGAGTTCTGCAGGATATAGACCCTGAACGTCGACCTCCCCGACTTCCGTCTTCGGCGGACGAACCTAGAACCTAGCGGTTAATCCCGATGGCCATCGGGACTCGCTCTACCGGTCAGGAGGTGCGTGCGAATCCACGCCGCCGACTTACGCGACTTGATGAACCGTTCACGCCGCACCGCCTCCGACCGGCTCGAACAACTCTCGAACCACACCAGTCGCCAGGCGCCGTTCTTTCGGGTGAATTTCCGACCCGTCGGGTCATCACCGTTGTGCTCGGCGAGTCGGCGCGTGACGTCGTTGGTGTGCCCGACGTACAACCTGCCGCGCTCGTTTTCCAGCACGTAGACGAAAAACGTATCGTTCGAAGCCGTCAACCTCCCCGACTAGGACTCGAACCTAGAACCTAGCGGTTAACAGCCGCTCGCTCTACCATTGAGCTATCGGGGAATCGACTTTTACAAATCCCTCCCGAGCCGGCGATGGCGGTTAATCCCGATGACCATCGGGACTCGCTCTACCATTGAGCTATCGGGGAATCTGCCTTCAACAACGCGACCGGTCGGGCTCGATCGCGGTTGAAGTGCGAAGTAATCTACCGCCGCTGAGTCCTACGTCAAGAACGGCGAAAACCGCGGACTATTGGTGCCGCCCGTACTATCTCCCTCCCGCGCACATCGGTTTGAGGGCTTTGAGGAGGGGACGGTCGATCGAGCCGTTTTGAGCGCACAGGTCGCACAGGAACAACTCCCCCTGACGGCCCGAGACGCTGCGCGTGCGGGCCAGCAGTCGTCCTACGCGGCGAAGGCATTCTTCCGTCTCGGGACCTCGTTCGCCGACGCGGGTGTTGATGACGATCACGTCGCTTTCGACCAGCCCGTGGTAGGGTTGCTGGAGTTGGATGCGCGTTGCCAGTTCGTCGCCGAGGGGCGAATACAGAAAGCCGCGCATCTGGGTGGCGGTCATGTCGGCCCGGTCCTCGGAAGGCTCGGCGGCGTCGTCGCCGTCGCGAGTGAACAGGCCGAAGATTTCCGACGCGAAGGCGGCGGTGTCGTCCAGGACCCGGCGGAGTTCCTCGGCGGCGCGGGCGGTCTCGCGGAAGACCTCGCTGATCGTTCCAGGGAGCGGCATCACGAAGACGCGGTGATCGTAGGGGTACGCGCAGCGCAGGTTGGGATCGGCGTCGGCCTCGATCACGACGGAGCCGTAACGGTCGCGGCGATGAATGGCGGCCAGGGCTTCGGGGAGAATGGCGAACACCTGCTCCGGGTCGTAATCCAGCCAACGGGCGGAGGCCACGCCGCATTTCGAACCGGGCTTATCCTGGCACGGTCTAGGCGGGAGCTTGTCGGACCCTTCTTTGACCAGGCGGATGTAGTGCGGGGCGGTCTTCCAGACGCGGTGAATCATCGCCTCGATGAGGGCGCTCTTTCCCGATCGACGTGGACCGCTGACGAAAGTGACCGACAGGCCCATGTACCCGCAACTCCCCCGCGACCGGCAGCGTCCACGGCCATGCCCCCAACATGCAACCACACCCCGCTGAATCATAGGCGCGGCGAGGGGCCGTTGCCAACGGCTTTTGTCCGGACGCGGAAAAGCGGTAGGACTCGAACGGCCCGGCAGCCAACGCAGGGGAGGCGGTCGAGGAAAAGGTGTACGTTCCGAGAAGGCGGGGACGGTTACGGCGGGGCGGGGGTTCCGTCGGGGGTGGGTGCGACGGGCCCGGGCGGCCGGGCGATGATCGGGATCGCTTGAGACAGCCTCATCAGCGTAGGGGACCGGGCGTCCGAAAACCGTTGGGCACGCAGGGTCTCCATCTGCGAGCTGCACCAGGTCCGCTCGTCGACCTGCGAAGTTGAATCCAGGCGGTCGTGCCAATCCTGCAGAATTCGTAGGCGAAGCCACGCGCAGGCCCGAACGGCGTCGGCACGCTCCGCATCCGCCTTGAACCAATCGTTGGCCCGTTCCTCGACCTGCAGAAGGAGCGCCAAGGCGGCGGCCGATCCTCCTCGCGCCGCCAACACGCGACAGCGAAGCAGCCGCGAGAAGAACCCAAAGCGCAGCGAGCCGGGCGGCGGATCGATGACCGCGGGATCGAGGACGGCCAGCGCCGGCGTCGGGTCGGGATCCCCGGCCCGCAGGCACGCCTGCCAAAACGCGGCGGCGGCGGCGACCTGGGGGTTGTCGTCCTCCAGCAGAACCGAAAGTCCCGATGCGGCGCGACGCGGCGTGCGTGCGGGATCGGCGTCGGCCTCCGCGGTAAGATAGGCGCGAAGGGCCTGCGCAAACGCCTTGAGGGTCTCGACGGTCCGGTGCAGTTCCTTGTCCTGAGCCGCGAAGGAATGGCCCCTTGGCTCGGTAGTCGGCGCATCCTCGTCTGCGGCGTCGTGTTCTGCAGGCGGACGCAGAGAGGCCTTGGCTTCCGCGATGAGGACATCGGCGCGGGCAAGGGCCGGTGCGATGGCAAGGGCGTCGTCTCCTTCGCGGCTCAGGACAGGCTTTTGCGGTGGCGGGTCGAGCTGGAAAAACCTCTTTGTACAGGCCGGCTCCAACTGCTCGGCCAGGATCAGATTCGCGGCGGCCAAGAGGAAACCGGCTTTGCGCTGCGGGTCGTCGGCGTCGGCAGCTTGTTGCTGAAGCGCCGTCACGCGGCTGGTGACCGACTCCATGAAGGCGCCGTCGTCGGCGAACCCGGGCAAGGCCCCGAGACGGACTCCGGACGAGTGGTCGGGGGGCCAGTCGCCGCCGGGGGCGCGGGGGGCGGCCTCGGTCCCTTCGAGGCTCAGGGCCGGCTGCGTCAGGGCCGGGCGGGACCACGCGAAGATGGCGAGGGAGAAGGCCAACCTGTTCCAGTGAGCCGTTTTCACGAAAAACTCCGGGCTACCCGTCGAGTCGAAGAGTGTACCGCATCGACGGCGCCCGGAAAACGGGGCGGGCGCGTGAGCACCGCGAACGGGATTATTTCGGCGTTCCGGCGTTTCCGTGCGTGCCTTCGTGCCTCGGTGCCTCCGTGCCTAGTTGATCCAGCTTCGCCCGCCACTCGGCGGCCTTCTCGGCGTAGCCCTTGCCCGGCTCGGCGGCGTCCCACCTACATCGGGCAGGACATACCCGATCGCTCGGACAACCGCATTCCGCAACGCTGCCAACCTTGCATCGCATGGCTAGGGAACATATACTTGGGCGATGAACTACTCCGGCATCATCACCATTGAACCAGGAAAACGCGGTGGCAAGCCCTGTATCCGCAGTCTGAGGATGACTGTCTACGATATCCTGGAGTATCTCGCCGGGGGCATGTCCGAGGCCGAGATTCTCGCAGATTTTCCGGATCTTACCGTCGAGGACATTCGGGCCTGTCTTGCCTTTGCCGCGGATCGTGAACGACGACTTCTGAGCATCCCGGCGTGAAGTTACTGCTCGACCAGAACCTCTCTCATCGCCTGGTCGCCGCACTTCAGTCGGAGTTTCCCGGTTCGACCCACGTACGTGAGGTCGGGCTGCAGGACGCCGATGACGCAACGACCTGGGCGTTCGCTCGAGAACATGGATACGTCATCATCTCCAAAGATGCAGACTTTCATCAGCGGAGCTTCGTTTACGGGCAGCCGCCCAAGGTGGTTTGGTTACGGGTCGGAAACTGTACGACCGAGCAGGTCGCGGACACGTTGCGGCGGTATGCCGATGATCTTCGCGCGTTCGCACAGGACGAGGAAAGCGCGTTCCTGATCGTATCGTAGGCTGTCAGGCAGGCGCTCCCAACTCCGGTCGAACAGTGCCCGCACCACGTTGGGTTATTTCGGCGTTACGGCGCCGGAGCGCAGCGCTGGTCCCGGCGCGCCGGGGGTTTGACTCTCTCACGTTTCCTATTTCGGAGTTTCGGTATTTCCCTGCGTGCCTTCGTGCCTCTGTGCCTCCGTGCCTAGTTCATTCAGCTTCGCCCGCCACTCGGCGGCCTTTTCGGCGTAGCCCTTGCCCGGCTCGGCGGCGTCCCGGTCCCCGTTCACGGCGGTAACCGGCCAGAGGTCGCCTGGGCCGCTAACGCCGCCTCGTACTCGGCCAGGCGCTCCTCCAGCTCCTTGCGCTGCTGATGATACTCCGGCGGGATCAGACTCAGCGCCCGTTTCTGCGTGTCGATCGCTTTGGCCGTGTCGCCGGTGAGGTGCTGGGCGATCGCCAGCGTGTCGAGGTACTTCCAGCGCCCATAGGTCCCACGCTCCTCCGCCAGGGCGCAGGCCCGCTCCGCGAAAGGAAGCCCCGCCGCCGGGTCACGCAGGTCCGGCGCCTCGATGGTCAACAGGTCCCGGGCGTAGTCGTTCAGAACTTGCGGGCGTTCCCCCCCGCGCTCGAGGAGGCGACGCAGGGTCTCCAGACGCTGACGGGCGAGGCGGGCGGCGTCGTCCACGCGCCCCACGCTGCGGTAGTAGGTAGCCAGGCGCCCTTCAGATTCCCAGCGATCCCAAAACTCTTCCGGCATGAGCACGAGGGCTCTTTTCTGCGTCTCGATGGCCTTTTCCGTATCCCCCGTCATGTGCCGGCCCAGGGCGAGTGTAATGAGGAACCAATCGCGATCGTCACAGCCTTTTCCTACCAGCGTGCAGGCGCGTTCCGCGAGACGTAGCCCTTCCTCTGCGTACTCGTTTCGTCGTTCCTCCGGGCCGAAGGCCAGCAGCGTCCAGGCGTAATCGTTCATCGCGTCCGCCGTAAGCACGCTCTGCTCGCCGAATACGCGGCGGTATGTCTCCAACACCTGTTCAAACAGCGTGCGGGCTTCGGCGAAGCGATCGAGTTTCGCGTATAACCAGGCGACGTAGTTCATAGCCCGAAGCGTTTGCAGATGCTCCTCGCCCAGGACGCGGCGACGGGTGGCAGAAACGCGCTCCGCCAGAGTTACCGCCTCCTGGGTGCGGCCGAGATTGCAATACGCGCTTGCCAAGACGGACATCGTCAGCAGTGTGGTCGGATGTTCGTCGCCCAATACGCGGCGCTGGATTGCAACGGTTTGCTCAATTAAACTCGCCGCTTCATTCGTGCGCCCGGTCCAGTTGTACAAGTCGGCCAAGTTGTGCATGGACCCCAGCGTGTCCGGGTGTTCCTCGCCCAGGGTCCGGCGCCGTTGCTCCAGGACGTACTTGCGAAGAGTGAGCAGTTCCTCTTCGCGGCCCGTGGGATCCATGAGGTTGCCCTTAAGGTTCAGGGCCATCAGCGTTTCCGCATTCCCCTCTCCAAGCCCATTACGGGCTTTCTCCACCGTCCGCTCGTTCAGCTCTCGAGCTTCGTCGAGTCGATCCTGGCGATAGTACAAATAGGTAAGCGCATTCATGGATCGGATCGTCTCGACGTGCTGTTCGCCCCGTAGGCGGCGATACATCTCGACCGCGAGCGGGAGATGCTTATCCGCTTCGTCGTATATTCCCAGTCCGAAATAGCTTTTGCCGATCGTTCCACGCAAGCGGGCCTCAACCAATGGATTGTTGGTGAACTTTTCGCTGATGGTCTTCGACGCTTGGTCGAGCACCTGTCGCACGGAGACGTCCTTGCCGGATTGCCCCGGGTCGACGGCCGCGAGCATGTCGGAGAGGAACTGGGTCACGCCCTCGGCCTCGACACGGGCTTGCTCCGCAAGCTCGCGCTCGCGGGATTGATCGCGTTCCGCGAGTTCCGCGCGCTCGCGTTGTTCGTCGGCTTGCCTGCGGGCACGCTCCGTACGGATGTAGAGCGACGTGCTCACGATCACGCCCGTAAGAAGCACGACGAACACGACCGCCAGGGAGGCGAATACGGCCTTGTTCCGCCGGGCGAAGACGCGAAGCTGGTACACGATGCTCGGCGGGCGGGCGGTGATGGCCTCGCCCGAAAGATAGCGGCGAATGTCCTGGGCAAACTCCACCGCCGATTGGTAGCGGCGGTCGCGATCTTTCTCCAGGGCCTTGAAAACGATGGTCTCCACGTCGCCGCGCAGCGCCGTATCCATCGTGCTCAGCTTGGTGGGCTGCTGCTCGCGGATCATCCGCGTCCCGTCGAAGATTTTCGAGCGGCTCACATCGTAGGGCAGCTTGCCGCAGAGCAACTGGTAAAAAACGACGCCCAGGGCGTAAATGTCGCTGCGCGTGTCGATGTCGTGCGGGTCGCCCTCGCACTGTTCGGGGCTCATGTATTGCAGGGTGCCCACGAGTTGTCCGATGTCGGTCTGCAACATGGTCACGGCCAGGTCCGAGTCCGTCCCGCGAGCCACGCCGAAGTCGATGACCTTCACCTCCCCGTGCGAGTCCACGAGGATATTGCCCGGCTTAAGGTCCCGATGGATGATGCCCTTCTGGTGGCCGTGGTGTACGGCGTCGCAGACTTTGGCGAACAGTTCCATCCGCTGCCGCGTGCCGAGTTTCTTTTCCTCCGCGAACTTGGTGATGGGTTTGGCGTTGGGGATGTACTCCATGGCGAAATACGGGACTGCGCCATGCCCGTCGTCGTGCGTACCGGCCTCATAGATTTGAGCGATGCCGGGGTGTCGCAGGCGACCGAGGATCTGCCCCTCATACTCGAACCGCCGCAGGGCCGATTTCGAGGCGATGCCCTGCTTCATCACCTTGACGGCCACGACTCGCCGCGGGTTGTCCTGTGCGGCCTCATAGACCGTCCCCATTCCTCCCGAGGCGATAACGCGTTTAATGTGATAGCGCCCGATCCGTTCCGGAAGCGCCTGGGCTAGCCTTGCGCCATCCGCCGTGACCGTCGGAAGTTCACGGAACCCGTCGCTGGACGGTCCAAGTGAGTCGCGATCTGCCGGTTCGGGCTTTGCCATGTGCAAGTCTCCGGGTGTTGTCGTCCTCCCGCCGCGCCGTTTGGAGGATGGCAACCGAAATGCCGAACGGCGTCTCACAACGAAAGCATTTGAAGGGAGATCGTACCCGCGTATTGGTTCCGCCGCAAGCGATGCCTCAGAGAACTTCGACGAGTCAAATAGCCTTGACCGGGCACTTGGGTAACGCATATTTGGGGTACGCGGTAACGATGATCGCGGCGGGCGGACAACGTCCGCTAACTTCTACCAACGTGGAGGATTCCTACCATGCGTCGCCATGCAAAACGGTTCGGCTTGTTACTGGCTATCGCGGTTCTGCCCGGTTGCAACCTGATCCAGACCCTTCTCCATCTCCCACCGCCCGGGACCGGCGACACGGGCTCGCCCGAACTCAAAGCCTTCCAATCCGAGAGTGAACTCTCCGATTACTTCAAGCGGCAGATCGAGCAGCGGAACTCGTCGTTCGCGGACATGAACCGCGGCGGCATGGAAGGAGTCGCGCCGCTGGATTCCGCCGACGGCAGTTCGACCGGTGCTGCACCGTCTGCACCGGGCGAGGCCCCTCCCGCGCCGGCCCTCGGCGATGGCGGCTTCTCTGGAACGACGATCCAGGAAGTCGGCGTGGATGAGGCCGACATCGTCAAGACCGACGGTACGTACCTCTACCTGCTCGACAGCCTGAACGACGGGAGCGTCCTGCGCATCGTCCAGGTCTCGCCGCCAGAGTCGATGGCCGTCGTCAGCGAAACGCCGTTGAAGGGATACGGACGGGACCTCTACCTCCACGGTGACAAGGTCGTGGCCGTCACTACGAGCGGGGGGTTCTACTACGCCCTCGGCGGAGTGGCTACGATGATGAAGGACGCGCAGGCTGTTACTGCCGACGCCGCGCCGGCGGACGTTGCCACGGGCGCGGAAGTTCCCACTGCGGTGGAGATCAGCACCGACGCGCCGATTTCGATCTCCCCGCCGTTCGTCGTCGGCGACTTCGTCTACGAGAGGCCCAACACCATCGTCGCCGTTGTCGACGTCACCGCGCGGTCCGGTCCGGCCGTTCTCTCGCAGACGAAGTTCGACGGCACGCAGTCGGCGACACGCATGATCGACGGCGTGCTGCACATGGTCCTCGCCAACTATCAGGACTACTACTTCGACGTTATGCCGATGTTGGGCCGACCGGAATTGGACATCGCGGCCGTGGAGGTGAACACGCTGCTGCCCACCTACACCCGCGCCGACGCCGACGGCACGGAGTCCGGCGGCACGGTGGTCACCTGGCGGGAGCTGTACCACCCGGTCGATTCCGACGGATTCGGCGTGGTGACGTTGGTGAGCCTGGACGTGGACAACAATGCCCAATTCACCGCTGTGGGCGTGGTGGCCGAGCCGGGACTGATCTACTCGTCCCTGCAAGCGCTGTACCTCACCGACACGAATTACGATTGGCAGGGCAATAACCGGACCACCACCGACGTCTACAAGTTCGCCTACGCGAACCGCGGCGCGACGCCGGTCGCGACGGGGACCGTCCAGGGACGAATCCTCAACCAATACTCGATGAGCGAATACGCCGGCAACCTCCGCGTGGCGACGACGATCGACCCCACGTGGTTCTTCAATGAGTTCGGCGGCGGAATCGTGAGTGAGTCGTCGAATCAGGTCTACGTCCTCGGCCACCAGGGCAGCACACTCACCGTCGTCGGTAGCATCGAAAATATCGCCGGCGGCGAGACTCTTCAGTCAGCCCGCTTCCTCGGCGATCGCGGATACCTGGTGACGTTCCTTCAGACCGACCCGCTGTTCACCGTGGATTTGTCCGAGCCGACGAACCCGCGCTTGGTCGGCAAGCTGGAAGTGCCCGGATACTCGACGTTCCTGACACCGATGGACGCGAACCACATTCTGACCGTCGGGCAGTACGTTCCGCCGCCCGGCCAGTCGGGCAACTGGGGCGTGCAACTGTCCATCTTCGACGTGACCGATTTCGCTAATCCGGTTCAGTCGGCCAACGTGGTCATCGGCACGGACACCGGGGCCTACTCCGAAGCCTTGTGGGATCCCAAGGCCTTCACTTATTTCGCCGAACACGGCATGGTGGCCCTGCCGGTGTCGATCTACCCCGACTACACCGAAGGGATCACCATCGACGGCGGCGCCGGTAGTGCTGACGGCTCGACGGGTACAACCGACGGGCAGACCGGCGTGACCCCGGTCGATCCGCCGATCGACGTGAAGCCGCCGCCCGAACTACAGGGCTTCGACGGCGTGTTCGTCTACAGCGCCTCCGCGGACGGCGGCCTGACGGAACTGGGGCGGATCAGCACGCGCTTCGATGAGGCCGGGTATTGGGGAGCCTCGTTTACCCGCGGCGTGTTCATCGGCGAAAAGGTCTACGCCGTGACTAACCTGGGCGTCCGCCAGGCGGCAACGAGCGACGTATCGACGGTCGAGGCCGAGTTGTTCTACGGCCAGGCCGACATCGCCCCGCCGCCGGACATTCTTCTGCCCGAACCCGCACCTCTTGACCCAACCCAACCCGTGGACGGCGGCAGCGGATCATCGGGCGGCGGGGTCACCACGGTCGGAGCCGCGGGGTCGGGCGGCACACCGACTTCGGATTCGGGGAGTGTGGCGCCCGCGCCGTAGGTACGACGGGGATGCAAAAAGGGCGTGTAAGGCGCCGACCTGGACCCGCCATTCGCTTCTACATGCGAGTGGCGGGTCTGTTTTGCGCGTTACCCCCGTACTCCGCGCTTTTTCCCGCGGTTTCCAAACCCACTTGGCGAGCTTTATAAAGAGCCTTGCAAAGCCCCAAGGTCCATTATAAGGTTATCGAAGAAAAGTTATAAACATAAGGCACCTTTATAAGGATTCTTTGTGCCGGCGAACGTGACCAACAAGACGCAGAGAGTCATCCCGCGGTCACGTACGAACCATGCCTGACTATACCCGCCATCAGAAGAAAATCATCGAGCGGTACTACGACCATCGCGAGGAGATCATGCTCGCCAAGTTGCAGGAGATTGTGACCGAGCTGTACCTTGCGGAAACCGACGCCCAACGCGGTCAGCTTTGGAAGCGGGCAGAGAAAGCCATGAAGACTCTGAAGGTGTCCGAATCCATCGCCCAACATATCCTGACCCAGGCCAAGCCCGAAATTCTGGCCAAGAACCTTCGTGGGTGGCTCCGGCCCGCCCAAGAAGGGGCTGCGAAGCAACGAAAAGCCTAGCGAGCAAGTCAGATGAAGCCCGGCAGCTCGCGAATAAACCGTCCAACGGCACGAATCCACCTGTGCTGAGGCGTGGAGCCGGGTCGGCGGTTCGACCCGTTCTGCGTCGGCGTGGTTTGGATCGGTTCGTCCCAGTGCTTATCATCGTGGGAACACGTGGCGAGGATGACGTGCAGGCCGGGTCGCTTCTTGAGTCTGAGGTTCGTTGATGTTCGGTCGCCTGTTCAATAGTCGCCTCAAGGCCGCGGAGAACGCCCTGAAGGAGGGGCGGCTGGAGGAGGCCTACCGCTTGGCCATCCAACCCGATCTGCGGGGGGATCGGCGAGGGGCGGCGGTGCTGGCGACCCTAACCGAGAAGTTCATGGAACGGGCACGAAACTCCTATCGCGAGGACCGGTTCCGCGAGGCGTTGTTGGACCTGGACCGGGCCGAGGCGGGCGGAGTGATGAAGGAAGAGATCGCCGAGCTTCGCGGTTACGTGCAGACGGTCGCCGCCGAACACGAACGCCGCGAGGATTCGCGGCGTGACCGGCTGAATGCCGCGGTTAAGCGGATCGATGGCGGATCGCTGGCCGCGGGTCGAGATATCCTGGAGCGCGCCGCGGTGGAAGACCACGCGGCGCAGGAAGTCCGGCGCAAGGCCGAGGAGCGGGCGGAGGACGCCCGGCGCACGGTCGAGTACGCCGAGCGATTACTTGCGGCGGGCCAGATCGCGGCTGCTGCGGAGCGCGTGCGCAAGGCCAAGGCCGTGGACGCGCACAATGAGAACGTCGCCCGACTTGAACTCCAACTATGTCAGACGGTGATGGAGAACACGCGGACGGCGATCGCGGAGGGCAAGCTTGGCCGAGCGGCGGACGAGTTGGCCTGTGTCGGCGATCTCGGAGAGGCCCTGCCCGGTCGTCGTGAGCTGGCGGATTTGCTGGCCATGGCGCGGGAGGCGTCCTCATCCGTTCTGGCTCATCAGTATGGTGAAGCCCGGCGTAAGGTGATGAGCCTGGCGCGGCAGCTTCCCGACGCGGGATGGCTGAAGACGGCCATTGAGCAATTGCGGCAGTTGGATGAAATTCACACCGCGCTCTGCGCGGGGCCGTTGGGGGATCGGGTGGTTGTGAGTCTGAGCCGCGGGCGGAATGAAATCCCGGCGCGCCGGGAGCCCGCGCGACCTGAAGGTCGCGGCTCGGAGATGGCCGACACCGTCGCGCTTCCGGGTCGAATGAACATCGCTGCGAGTGCGCCCGAGCGGCTATTGATGCTCGTGGACGGCGGCGGGAGCTACTTGATTCTTCGCGGTGGGCAGGCGTCGTTGGGACGAGCGGCCTCTGAGCATCCGGCGGATGTTCCGATTTTCAGCGACGTAGCCGAGCGACATGCCAACGTCGCCCGCGTGGACGACGACTACTTCCTGTTCGCACTGAAGGAAGTCGAGGTCGGCGGGCGGAAGACGCAGCACCAATTGCTCCGCGACGGCGATCGGATCGTGCTGGGGAAAAAGGCGAAGTTCACCTTCCGCCTGCCGAGCCGGAAAAGTCCGTCGGCCGTGCTGGAACTGAGCGATACGACGAAAATGCCCCACGATGTGCGGCGGGTGGTGTTGTTCGATCAACATGCGACGGTAGGTAACGGACCCAACGCACACATTATGTGCCGACATGCGGGGACGCCCCTGGTGGTCTTCGAGCGCGGCGGACAGCTTTGGATCCGCCGGCAGAGCGACGGACATGTGGACACCGAGGCCAAGTTGTTGCGCTTGGGTGAGCCGGTGGAGATCGGCGGAGTGAGCTTGGTGGTGGAACCGTGGAAGACGAGCGGGGCCGCCGGGTTGACCGCGTGAGATGTGGAATGATTATGCAAGAATGCGGAATGGTGAATGCGGAATGCGCAAAGTAAAACGACCAGCAATCTCCCATTCCGCATTCCGCATTCACCATTCCGCATTGTTGGATCGAAGAAACCTCGGAGTTTGCTGAGAACGTCCCATGGCCTATACCTTCAAACATGGCGATCGACCGCTGGATGATTACACCATCCAACGGGCCGTGGGTCGCGGCGGGTTCGGCGAAGTGTACTACGCCATGAGCGACGGCG
>CAYQZH010000012.1:0-33842 GCA_964421865.1 uncultured Phycisphaera sp.
AGGGACGGCTGAGTGCCGTTCAGTCGTCCCTCCGGGACTCGGACCGTTCTTCGACCTACATCCCCAGCGATGAATCGCTGGGCTATTCTCGCGCCGTACCTACGGCACGAACGGTTTTTTTGACGCGCGAAAGCCCTCCGCGTCGGAAAAATGTGGATAACTGCAAGCTGTGTCAGCCGCGGTCGCCACTGCCGACACGGCAGTGGCACTCTGCGACTTAGCTGACCAAAGTGCGGAGATAGTCGGCGGCGTTACGGATGGCGTCCAGTCCTGCTTCGCGTGTGTCACACTCGATCAGCAAAGGCCCGCGGTAGCCCGTGGCGCGGAGCTTGCTGACGACCCGCGCGATCTGCACGTCCCCCGCGCCGAGCGGCGCCGGGCGGCCGTAATCCACGCCGGGTTGCGAGGATCGAACGGCGTCTTTGACGTGCACCAACTCGATGCGATCCCTGAGCTTGGTCACGGCGGTAACCGGATCGTCCGTGCCGTAAATGATGAAGTTGGCGGGGTCGAAGCTGACGCCGACGTTGCTCCGGTCAGCCGTGTCGATGAATCGCAACAGGGCGTCGGCTGATTCGCGGCCGGTTTCGAGCAGTAGTCGCAGGCCGCGTGCGGCTACGGCATCGGCGACTTCCCTGACCCGCGCGACCAGGCTCCTGTAGGCCGGGGACGAAAAATCGGTCGGGACGGTCCCGGCGTGGACCGAAAGCGATGGACATCCTGCTGCGGCGGCGAGATCGGCGACCGATCGCGTGACGGCCAAGCGCGGCGCGTAGGCTTCATCCGGCGTAAAGCCGCCGGTTTCGGCGATACGTGTGATCGAGGAGTAGTCCTCGCCCTCGAAGGCGACGAAAGCCCCGGCGAGGGTCGCGTCGGCGGCGCGTGCCGCTTCGACGATGGCGGCCGTGTTCGCATTTCGCACCGAATCCCGGGTGAAGAAACCGATCTGCACGACGCGCAATCCGAGGTCGCGTCCGGCGACCTGGATGCTTCCGCGCGGATCGTGACGGTCGATGCACCAGCCGCAGACGCCGATGGGAAGTTCCGTCGTCACGATCGGTTCAACGAAAGCGTCGTGGTCTCGCGGCGGCGCAGTTGTCCGCAGGCCCCGTCGATGTCCAGCCCGCGGCTCTTGCGGACGTGGGCGTTGACTCCCCGCGCGCGGAGTGTGTCCAAGAACGCCTCCACCACATCATGGGCCGGACGGGTGTAGGGCAGCCCTGCCACAGGATTGTAGGCAATGAGATTCACGTTGCTGCGCATCCGCTTGGCCGTCGCCGCGAGTGCGACGGCGTGCTCCGCAGAATCGTTGATCCCCGCGAGAAGGATGTATTCGAGGGTAATCTCTCGCCCGGTTTGATCGAAGTAGTACTTGGCGGCCTCGATGAGCGAGTCGATGGTGACGCGTTCCGCCCAGGGGATGAGACGCTTGCGAAGGTCATCCGTCGGGGCGTGCAGCGAAAGAGCGAGGGTGATCTGCATCTTTTCATCGGCGAGTCGTCGCATCGGCGTGGGCAGACCGACGGTGCTGACGGTGATTTTCCGGGCGCCGATGCCCATGCCCCACTCGGCGTTGATGGTGCGGATGGCGTGGACCGTGGCGGCGTAGTTGGCCAGCGGCTCGCCCAGACCCATGAAGACGACGTTGGAGAGCCGCGCCGACGGCTCGCATAGTTCGCGAATGCGCATGGCCTGTTCGACGATCTGCCCGGCGGAGAGTTGGCGTTGCAGGCCGCTCAGACCGCTGGCGCAAAAGACGCACCCGACCGGGCATCCGACTTGGGTGGAGATGCAGGCCGTGCGGCGGTCGTCGTCGGGGATCAACACGCATTCCGACGTCGCACCGTCCGGCCAACGCAGCAGCCGCTTGATCGTCCCGTCGTGAGACTCTTGCTGGGCCGCGACCGTGGACTCATAGAACGGAAGCTCGGCCTCGAGCCGTGCTCGCAACGGCTTTGGGAGATTGGACATTTCTTCGTACGAGTCGGCGCCGTCTTGATAGACCCAGCGCAGGGTTTGCAACGCGCGGAACGAGGGTTCATTCCACGTCGCGAGGAGTTCGCGCAGCGAATCCGGGGTTAGATCGAACAGACTACGGCCCGACGGCGCGGTCACGGGAATCCCTCGGTCGGATTGGAGAGCCCGCTGCGTGGGCCTGGGTCACTCCTGCGGCACGGTGACGTCTGTTCGGGAGATCGACAGAGCTGCGCTCACGGGCTCGATCTGGCAGATGGTCTCCGTCGCGGTCTCGATGAAGTAGGCGCGGCGCTGCCCGTCCTTCGTCCCGAACCGGGCTTGGAAGACGTGACCGGCGTCCAAGAATAACCCGTCGACCTCCCACGAGCCTGCGTCGAACGCCGTGCCGTCGGCGGCCCAGATGATCGTCTTCGCGGAGTTGTCGAAACGGACGATCTCCTCGTCCACGTCGCGCACGTCGCTCGTGGCGAAATCCGAGTCGGGATCGACGAAGACGGCCAAGTTCGCCGTCGAGCCGTTATCGTTGGCGTTGCCCGTGGTGTTGTCGTTGGTATTGTCCGTGGCGTTATCGTTGGTGTTGCCCGTCGTGTTGTCGTTGGTGTTGTCCGTGGAACCGCCGATCTGCAGCAGATTGCACGCGAGGAACGGGGCCCACGCGCTCACCAACCCGAACAGTCCCAGCGATTTTACGATTCTTCCAGTCATGTCATTCTCCTCTTAAAGCCGTCGGCCCGAATCCAAACAAGAATTCATCGTTCCTGATTCCAGACAGGCTACCCGCATCCGCCCGGGCTGGCAAGGGCCGGCGATTCCATCGGCCAACGCACACGCGACGGGCGCCCGGTGGCCGCCTTTCCGCGAGCGCAATGCCCTCCGTCACGCATTGATTCCGCGGGATTTGTACAACAAGTCGGCGACGGAGCTTCGTTGCTTCGTGGATTCGGTCATTCCGAGCACGCGCCTGCCGCAATCTTCAGGTCGCAGCCTTCGACGTCCGACGGCGACCCAGGCTCGCGAATTCGGGCCTCTGCGATCGGCACCGCTTCCTCGACCGCAACCCGAGCGGGCGCCGTCCTTCCCCGTCGACGCGTGATCAGAACGACGGCCGTGACGATCACCGCCGCCGCGACCATCGTTCGCGGCGTCAGCGGTTCGCCCGCAAACATATACCCCAGGACGACCGCCACCACCGGGTTTACGAACGCGTACGTCGAGACCCGCGCTGGAGTACTCACCCGCAACAGCCAGACGTAGGCGCTGAACGCCACCAGCGACCCGAAGAAGATCAAGTACCCCAGCGAAAGCATGGAACGCAGCGACACGTTCTCCAAGGCGAGCCTCGTCCCCTCGCCGCTGATCGCGCCGGACAGAAGCAGCAGCACGCCGCCGCACAGCATCTCCATGGCCGTTGCGCTGAGCGGCGACTCCGGGAGCGGTGCGTGGCGCGAGTAGATCGATCCAATCGCCCAGGAGAGAGATGCCGCAATCAATACGAACGGACCCATGCGATTGAGTGGCGCGCCGTTAGCGAGGTTCTCTGAGCCGATCAGGATGACCACGCCCACCAGCCCCAGCGCGACCCCGACGACTTCCAAAAGCCCGGGACGTACGCCGTCGCGTCGCAGCCAGTTCAGCAATACCATCCAGATGGGTACGCTGGTGACGAGCAAGGCCGCGAGGCCCGACGGCACCGTCTGCTCGGCCCAACACACGCCTCCGTTGCCGCCCAGCAGCAGCAGCGCCCCGATGATCGCGGCCGATCGCCAGTGCAGCGCCTTCGGGCGTGCTCCGCCGCTCAAACGCAGAGCGACGTACAGAATCCCGCCGGCCAAGATGTGACGCGCGCCTGCCATCAGCAGCGGCGGCAGCGTCTCCAACGCATACCGGATGGCCAGATACGTCGAACCCCAGATGACGTAGACCGACGCGAACGCGGCGATCACGCCCAGATGGGACGGCTCTTGTTTCGCACCGTGGCTCATGATGGAACGCCCTCCGCTCCCGCTGCTTCGCGGAGATCGATCTCGGTCGTCTCCTTGACCGTATCCAGCACGATCGTCGTCCGGGTCGATCGGACCGCTTCGATGGCGCTCACCCGATCGCGCAACAATGACCCCAGTGCGGCAGTATCCCGCGTCCGCACTTTCACCAAGAAGCAGTCCTCGCCGGCAATGTGGTGCACCTCCTGCACTTCAGGGATGGCCGCGATTTTCGCCGCCGTCTCTGCCTGCCACGCCCCGCAGTCGGTCCGCACCAGGACATAGGCAAGCAGCCCCTGCCCGAGCGCTCGCGGGTCGAGATGCGCCGCGTAACCCTTAATGACGCCCCGGTCCTCCAGCTTGCGAATCCGCTCCAAAACTGCCGAAGGCGCCATCTCTACTTGCCGGGCGATCTCCGCGTTGGAAACCCGCGCGTTCTCCTGCAACATCATCAAAATTGTCCGGTCCGTTCCGTCGATCATTCTGATAAACTCCGTATATTGAGAACATATATCATATAAATAGCCTTTTGTCAAGGCGATCGGTCTGTAAACAACCGTAAAGATCGTCTTCCAGTGTTGCACGCTTTTGTGTTTTTCGTGCGAAAGTTCCTCGGCGTGCATCGCTTTGCCGAGGCTATCCGTTTAGTCTGCAAGCGTGCCGGGCATTAGAGTCCGCACGGGCGTGCGACGCTGAAGGTCCCGCCGGCGAGCGGTGCGAATGAGTGTGGATGCTGTTCCGAGGACGATCGAGTGGATCGGCAGGTTGGACGGCCACGTTCTGATGATCGATCAGACGCGGCTGCCGGCTGAGTTGGTCATGCTCGAATGCCGCGATGTGCGGACGATGTGGGACGCGATCCGGCGGCTCTGCGTGCGCGGCGCGCCCGCGATCGGCATCGCCGCGGCCATGGGCGCCGTGCTCGGTGTCCGCGACTACCACGGCGATGATCGCGCCGGATTCGTGAAGAAGCTGAACGAAGTTTGCGACGATCTGGCCTCGTCTCGTCCGACGGCGGTCAATCTCCGGTGGGCGCTGGACCGAATCCGCCGCCGGGCGGAGTCCACGCCGGGCCACGATCCCACGGCCATCAAGCGCGCGCTGCTCGAAGAGGCCAAGCGGATTCGAGATGAAGACGAGGGCATGTGTCGCGCCATCGGGCGACTCGGCGAACCGCTGATTAGGCCCGGCGCCGGCGTCCTGACCCATTGCAACGCGGGCGGCTTGGCGACGGCGTGCTTCGGCACCGCACTGGCGCCGCTCTACACGGCTCTCCAGCTCGGACGCTCCTTCCACGTGTATGTCGGTGAGACCCGCCCGCTCCTCCAAGGATCAAGGCTGACGGCGTGGGAGCTTCAGCAGGCCGGAATGGACGTGACGCTCTTGTGTGACAGTATGGTCGGATCTCTGATGAAGTCGGGTCGGCTCGATCTGGTCGTCACGGGGGCCGATCGGATCGCCGCCAACGGCGACGTGGCCAACAAGATCGGCACCTACGGGATCGCCGTCCTCGCCGAGGCCCACGGCATCCCGTTCTACGTCGCTGCCCCGAGCAGCACGTTCGACCTGTCAATCGCAGACGGCTCGCAGATTCCCATCGAGGAACGCGACGCGGATGAAATCCGCCGCGGCTTCGGCTCCCTGACTGCCCCGCCCGACGTGAGCTGCTACTGCCCGGCCTTCGATGTCACCCCGGCCGAACTCGTCCGCGGAATCATCACCGAGCGGGGGATCATCCAACCGGTTACGGCAAGTCGGGTCGCCGCAGTCGTTAAACGATAGCGCGTTCGGCTGTTGTTGAAGGTGCGGTTCGCTGCAAGACCTACACAGCCCCTCAAAAAAGCTCTTTTGCAGGGCGAAAGGCGAAGCGAATCACCGTCCTTGAGGATCTGGCGCAACAATTCGGAGTAAAATCAAACCGCGTTATTACCGTTCAAAAAAACGATCGGAGAGGGGGGGTTCGAACCCCCGGAACCCCTTCGAATCAGCTCGTCCGTCGGCCACGAGAAACTTGACGCCGCCCGGCAACGCGGTAGGATGGTGAGTTGTGGTGAAGGATGGTGAGAACGCGGGGCATGGGCGGGCCGCGAAACCGGTCCGATTGACGATCAGCCTGCCGCGGGAGGATTACTTGCAGCTCCAGCGCCAGGCGGGGGAACTGCGCGTTTCGTTGGCGTGGGTCGTGCGGAGCGCGGTGTCATCGTACCTTACGGAAACCGGAGACCCGCCTCGACCGCACGGAACCAGAGGATCGAAGAAGCCATGACGCGGTTCCCAGGAACACTCTTTGACTTTGAGAGGTCCACTCGCAACGGGAGACGGAAAGCGCCGGAAGGGATCACCACGTCCGACCTGATCTTCAGCGCGCATCTTGGGACGAACGCAGACATCTTCGAAAGAATCGTGCAGTTGCACGTCCCGAGGGGCGCTCGGGTGGCGGATGTTACGTTCGGTCAAGGTGTGTTTTGGCGCAACATCCCCCCGAAGAACTACAAGCTGGTTGCGTCGGACCTTCAATCGGGCGTGGACTGCCGGTCCCTTCCGTATCCTGACGCGTCGTTCAATTGCGTGGTTCTCGATCCCCCGTACATGGAAGGACTATTCCGTCGGTCGAAGCGCCACCTTGCCGGCGGCGGGTCCCACGCCGCGTTCCGCGAATACTACTCCAACGGTCAAGAAACGAATGGGGGGCCCCGGTATCACGCCGCCGTGTTGGACCTTTACTTTCGCGCCGGGCGCGAAGCGCGCCGCGTACTGATGTCCGAGGGCGTCCTCATCGTCAAGTGCCAGGACGAAGTCAGCGCTAATACACAACGCCTGACGCACGTTGAAATCATCAACGAGTACGAGCGAATCGGGTTTTACACCAAGGACCTGTTCGTGGTCGTCAGACCCAACCGACCGGCTGTAACGCGAACGAAAGGACAGGTCCACGCGCGAAAAAACCACTCGTACTTTCTGGTCTTCGTGAAGACTCGAAAAAAACGCTCACAAAGCGCGCTTCCGCAAAACCGAATCAAGAACGCCGAATAGGTCCTCGTGGTAGGGCGGAGACAAGGGCCAAGTGATCTCCATCGAACTCTTGAGGAGGTAACGCCGCTGCCACGGTTTGTACTTTGCCCACGTCGATCGCGGCAGGTCACCGTTCTCCGCGAACGCAAACCGCCAGGACCGTTCGAATGCAAAAAGCGACACCGCGAGCACGTCGAACTCGCCGACTAAGAGGCAGTTGGTCGTCAGAGATTTCCCGTTGGGGAACTGCACCGGACGGGAGTCGCTTGCGTTGCATTGGAAAGTCCCTCTGAATCCACTCGCGTCATGGCGAACCTTCGGAACGTCAAGCGACTTGACTTCGAGGGTGAACGACGTTCCGTGGTAGCGGAACGCGAAATCACCCTTGCTCTTGCGGTCATGGGCTCTTGGGCGAACAACCTCCGAAAGGCGGGGGTCTCGTAGCCACAGCTTTCGGAACTTGTACTCCGCAACGAAACCCGACAGTGTCGAGAGCACTGGCGGGTTCTCCGCGATGATCTCATTAACCTCCTCAGGCGTCAGATCCCACTCGGACAGATAGTTCCGCAGGGGCTTCTGGCGAGGCGGATCGGTTGTCTCGTCGGGTCCTGCCATGGCGGGATTCTGCCCGACCGCGGAGTTCCCGGCCAGCAAGGGCAGAGAGATGGCTAAGGACCAGCGGCGGGGAGGCGAGTCGAGTCGCCCCATTAACCGTCGCGCGCGTCCCCCGGCTGATCGGAGAGGGGGGGATTCGAACCCCCGGTACCCTTTCGAGCACACTGGTTTTCGAAACCAGCCCCATCAGCCACTCGGGCACCTCTCCAAGAAACTACATGTTCTTACGAATGCTCGGTTTCGTTCACGATCGGCAGTATGGCCGGGGCGGCGACGGGGGTCAATGTCCCGGCGGACGGTCGCGCTGCGGCGACCCTTGCCGTGGATCGCGGAGGGAACGATACTCGTCGCCGGGCGGCCAGCTCGCGGCAGGTTCGGCAAGGTTCTGACCGCGAGGGAGATCGAAGCCGCGACGGATTCAGCGTAGGAGGTGTGGACATGGCGCGACGTGTGATCGTTTCGTTGGCGTGTGCGGTGGGCCTCGCGGGGTTTGTCCCCGGGGCGCGCGGGCAGGACGTTCGCTATGAGAAGTACAAACTCGACAACGGAATCACGGTGATCCTCCACGAGGACCACAGTCTGCCGGTGGCGGCGATCAACTTCTGGTACCGCGTGGGGTCGAAGGATGAACCCGTGCGGCGCAGCGGCTTCGCCCATCTCTTTGAGCACCTGATGTTCATGGGGACGGAGCGGGTGCCGGGCAACAAGTTCGACACGATCATGGAATCGGGCGGCGGGGCCAACAACGCCAGCACCAGCTCCGACCGGACCAACTATTTCTCATCCGGGCCGGCGCAGATTCTGCCCACGTTGCTTTGGCTCGACGCGGATCGGCTCGAGGACCTGGCCCGAACGATGGACCAGGAAAAGCTCGATAAGCAACGCGACGTGGTCCGCAATGAGCGGCGACAGAGCTACGAGAATCGCCCCTACGGCAAGGTGGAGTTGAAGCTGCCGGAAATGCTCTACCCCGAGGGGCACCCCTACCATATCCCGGTGATCGGGACGCACGAGGACCTGGAGGCGGCGGCGGTCACGGACGTGAAGGATTTTTTCGCCACGTACTACGTGCCGAACAACACGAGCCTCTGCGTGGCCGGCGACTTCGACGGCGGGAAGATCAAGCCGTTGATCGCGGACCTGTTCGGGACGCTGCCGCGCCGCACGGACTCGCCGCACCGCAAGGCCGAGCCGGTCAAGCTCGACCAGGTCAAACGGGCGACCCTGTCCGACAAGGTGCAACTCCGCAAGATCATCTTCGCGTACCACAGTCCCGCGCAGTTCACGGAGGGGGACGCGGAAATGGACCTCGTTGCGGCCGTACTGAGCGAGGGCAAGACCAGCCGACTCTATAAGCGGCTGGTGTACGATGACAAGATCGCCTCCGAGGTGAGCGCTCTCCAGGATTCCTCGCAGTTGGGGTCGGTGTTCCGCATCGACGTGATGGCCCAGCCGGAGGCCGACTTGGACCGGATCGAGCGGACGGTGGACGAGGAACTTGCGAAGCTCGTCGAAACGGGCCCGGCGGCGGCGGAGCTGGAACAACGGAAGGCGACGTTCGAGTTGAACATGCTCACGCGGTTGCAGACCGTTGAAGCCAAGGCCGATCAGCTCAATGCGTACGAATACTTCTGGGGCGAGCCGAACTCCTTCAAGCGAGACCTGGACCGGTATCGGACGGCGACGGCGGAGTCCGTGAAGAAGTGGGCGAGGCAGGTGCTGACGCCCAACGCCCGGGCGATCGTGCGTGTCGTTCCGGCGGCGTCCGCGGAAGCGGGTCAGTCGCCGGAGGCCGTTACGGCGCCGCCCAAGGCGGAAGCGGCCGGTCGTCCCGCAGGTGCGGAAGACAAGTCCGCGACGGCCGCGGCGCCGGCGAACAAAGTCGAAGCCGCCCCGCGACCGGCGTCGGCCCGCGACACCCAACCCAAGCCCCTGTCGGCCGAGCCGTTCAAAGTCCAGTCGCCTGAACCGTTCAAGCTGGCCAACGGCATCCAAGTCATGCTGTGGCGGAAAACCGAGCTTCCGCTGGTCGCTATGGCGGCGGTCTTCCGTCCGGGTCACGTTTTGGGCGACACGCGGCGGGCGGGGGCGGTGTACCTGGCCGCCGACATGCTCGACGAGGGGGCGGGAGATTTGGACGCCTTGGACTTCAGCGACGCAATCCAGTCGCTGGGCGCAAGATTTTCCCCGTCGGCGGACCGGGAATCCATCAGTGTGTCGCTCACCGTGTTGAAGCGCAATTTCGCCAAGGCCGCCGCCCTGACCGCCGACGCCATCCGCCGGCCGAAGTTCGATGTGAACGACTGGGATAGGGTTCAGCGACTGCACCTCGAGGAGCTCAAGCAGCAAGACGATCAGCCGACACTGGTGGCGGCGCGCGTCGCCTCGCGGATGCTGTTCGGGGACACGCACGCTTACGCCTGGCCGGTCGTCGGCACGCCTGAGACGGTGCGCAAGATGATCCTCGATGACGCGAAGTTGCCGTATATTTCGTACGTCCGACCGGAGTTCGCGACCATTTTCATGGCCGGGGATGTGACCGTCGATGAGGCGAAGGCCGCACTGGACAACACCTTGGGTGCCTGGAAGCCCCTGCCCTTGGTCGGCCCGCGTAGCGAACAGCCGCAGACGCCGACCCTGAAACAACTGAAGCTGGTCCTCGTCGACCGGCCCGATGCCGTGCAGACCGTCATTCAGTTCATCATGCCCGGGGTGAAATACACCGACCAGTATCGCGTGCAATATCGGTTGTTGAACACCCTGCTCGGCGGCAGCTTCACCAGTCGCCTGAATATGAATCTCCGCGAGCAGCACGGCTATACCTATGGAGCGCGGTCCTCGTTCGTGATGCGACCGAAATTGGGATACGTCACCGCCTCGTCGAGCGTCCGCGCTGATGTTACCGGGGAATCACTCCAGGAATTCTTCAAGGAGTTCAAGAGGATCCGCGGTGGAGATATTTCCGAGGAAGAGACGGTGAAAGCTCGGGAGACCTTGCGGACGGACGTCATTCAGTCCTTCGCCGGCTTAAACGGGGTGTTGCAGGAGGCGATTGAGCGGATCGGGGCGGACATTCCTTATGAGAGTCTTCTTCGGGATATGGCGACGATGCAGTCGGCCTCAACGGACGAACTTAACAAGATCGCCGGCCCGGGAATTCCGCTGGATAACGGCGTGCTCGTGCTCGTCGGGGACAAGAAGAAGATCATGGAACAAATCAAGGACTTGGGACTTCCGGCGCCGATCGAAGTCAACGTCCGAGGGGATAAGGTTGGATCATGATCCTCAACCGAGCCGCAGGCGTCAGCCCGCGCAAGGGGAAACCGGGACTACGCACCCACGCTCGATCGAAATGGCCGGTGTGGGCGATCATCGTCGCTGCAGCGGGCGTCCAACCGGCGATTTCACAGGATTCAACGGAGCGCCCGGCTTCCAATGCCGTGCGCATCGACGAAATCCTGACCCAGTTGCAACAACGCAGCGACGGGCTGCAGGACATTCGCTGCGAAGTCCGGTTCGTCGAAGATGATCGGATCAATCTCACGCAGCGGACGAAGTTCGGCGGCATCCTGTTCCTGATGACGAAACCCAATCCCCATTTCTTGATCCACTTTGAGAAAACCGAGGCGGACGGGGTATTGGGAAAACAGGAATGGTATTTGTTTGACGGACGGTGGCTTTATCAGGCCGTCGAACGGATCGCCCAGGTCACCAAACAGGAAGTCGCGCGACCGGGTATGGAATTCGACCTCTTTGACCTGGAAAAGGCGCCGTTTCCCGTCCCGTTCGGGCAAAGGCGTGAGACCATTCTGCGGAATTTCAACGTCACGCTCGCGTCGCCCGCACCGGGAGACCCGCCGAAGACGGATCACCTGATTTGCGTTCCCAAGGCGGACAGTCGGCTGTACCGCAAGTACGAAAAGCTCGAACTTTTCGTCCACCGGGACATCCATCTGCCCAGTCGGATTGTGGTGACGAAAAACAATGGATATGAGATCAATACGGCCGACTTCCCCGACCTTTCGGACAAATCCATCAATGCCGGAGTGAAGCCGACGGATTTCGAGAAGCCCGCGGCGTGGAAGAAATACAAGGAGGTCGTCGAGGAAGTGGTCCCCGACGACGACGGACCGCCGTAGGGACCGCGGATCGCACGTTCATGGCTGAGACGATGCTGGCCGTTTGTAAGACAAGGTCCGACGCCGGGCTGGAGGTGCGCGAAGTGCCGCGTCCGAGACCCGGCCCGGAGGATGTGCTCGTCTACGTCGAGGCGGCGAGCTTCTGCGGTACGGACCTGCATATCTGGCGATGGGACCCCTGGTCGCAACGGCGCATCAAGCCGCCCCTCACGCTGGGGCATGAGTTCTGCGGGACGATCGTCGCGGTCGGTGACAAGGTGCGGCACGCGGCGGTGGGGGATTACGTGTCGGCCGAGTCGCACGTCACCTGCGGGATGTGCTATCAGTGCCGCACGGGGCAAGCGCACATGTGTCCCCATACGGAAATCCTCGGCGTGGATCGCGACGGGGCCTTCGCTCCCTACGTCGCGGTCCCCGAAAAGGTGATCTGGCAGAACACCCGCGCGAAGCTGCCGCCGGAGATCGCCACGTTGCAAGAGCCGTTCGGCAACGCCGTGTTCGCCACGATGCATCAGAATCTGTCGGGGCAGTCCATCGCGGTTCTCGGCTGCGGACCGATCGGCCTCTTCACCATCGGGATCTGCAAGGCCGTCGGGGCCAAGAACATTTTCGCCTCCGACGTTCACCCTTTTCGCATCAGCCTCGCCCGCGTCATGGGGGCGACGAACGTATTCAAACCCACGGACGGCCCGGCGGACACGGTGTCGCAGATCGTTGAGGCCAACGGCGGGTATGGCGTGGACATCGTGTTGGAGATGAGCGGCGCGCCGGCGGCGATCACGACGGCCTTTCGCGTCGTTCGCAATGGCGGCACGGTGGTCCTCTTCGGCATTCCGGCGAAACCGGTGGAGATCGACGTCGCCGAAAATATGATTTTTAAGAACCTAACCGTACTGGCCCTCAACGGGCGGCGGATTTTCGACACCTGGTACAAGACCCGCTGGCTGCTGGAGGGGGGAGTGGTGGACCTGCGACCGCTCATCACCAAGACGATCGGTTTTGACGGGGTCAACGATGCCATGGAGATGCTCGCCCGCGGCGACGCCTGCAAAATCGTCCTTCTGCCCAACGGCGGAAAACCGGCGAACATTCCCAAACGAGGCCGCGTTCGTACTCCCGATCCCAACATCACCGGGGCGCCGGTGCATCGATAGGCTTTCGAAGCACAGCACGCCGGTTTCTTTCTGCTACGGACAGCTCGTTCCCGCGGGCAGCGCGTCGGTAAACGGCAGCGCACTCAGGTCGCACCCCAATGCGCCGGGTTGCCCACTGCAGTTCGCGCTCGGGTAGTAGCTGGAGCACCACGCATGAGAAAAACGCGAAACGAACTGCGGGCAAATCCAGGCCCGCGCCTCTTCGACCGATGCGAATCCGCCTTGCAGTCCCGTTTTCACCAGCAGCACGCGGTTTTCGGTTGCGCCGGTTGCGGACAGAGGTTCGGTGAGCAACTTGTCCCCGGTCCTTTCGGCGCACCACCGGCCACGCCGCCATCCTCCGGGGGCAGGTCATTGCAAGAACCGCTCTGGAAGCAACAGGCCTGATCCCCGCAGGACGACGTCTCAGGGGATGAGTGCAGGGTCTGGCGTCGCAGTGAACGCCCGCACCTTGCGGATGATCGTTGTAGGCCACACCTCGGTCGCAGAGAAGCTCGATACACCCGGACTGCGGGCCGCGGCAGCAGGCCTGGAAGGGCTCATTGCAGACCCTGTTCGCGCAGGTCGTGTTGGGTCCTTGGGGCACGCCCTCTAACCCCTCGCAATCCTCTCGGCGTTCGAGCAGGATGGGGCGTGTACCGATGTCGATGCAGTGTTGGCTGGAGGTCTCGCCCGGGTAATCCTCATACCCCACCGCCGGCGGAATGCAACAGGCCTCCGGGGGCCCTTCCGTGGCCCTTTGAAGCGAGCACCGCAACTGCGAACCATCCCCAGCCACGGTGGCCCAGATATCGTTTAGCACCGGCGGGCCAGTGACCGACGCCAGCACCTGGTCGTTGCGACCGGCACGAAAGGTGACCAGTTTCCCGAAGAAAAAATCATCGATCACCACGGTGCGGGAGCTCCCGCCGACCCGTCGGTTGCCGTCGCCGAAACTCTCGCCGGGCAAGGCAATGTGAACGTTGGATGTGTCGGTGTTGCGAAGCTCGAACGTGCCGGTAGTTTTTATGCCCTTCGAAAGCGCTCCAGACAGCCCGAAGACTACGTCGAGACCCTGAATCCGAATCGTAGCCCCGAAATCGGCCTCCGTCTCCAAACCAAGGGACATGGCGTTGTTGACGAAGTAGGACACGGAGGAAAGGGCCATGTATAAACCGGGACTCACTTTCGTCACGACCCAGTTGGTGACGGTGATCTCGAACGTGCCGAGCTCGGTGCCGGTGTCACCAGGCGACGCGGCGTCCTTGGCGTCAAGGGCGACGCGCAGATGGGCCGTCCCGCTGATGCTGCCCTGCTGGTTGCGACCGACCTTCCGTAAGGGTTCTGTGCAGCCCGTGTGAGCGCGTGGCGGCGCGCGAACGGCCGGGTGTTCGCGGGGCGATGAGTCGGGTCAGTTTGTCGGGGTTGGGGTTGGCGTCACGTGCTGGGCCTTCCAGCGGTCGGGCAGGAATGGGTCGAGGTCATGGAGGGGCGTGGCGGCGCTCTTCCTCGGGCTGTCCGTGTTTCGAGTCGGTCGGCTGCCCTTGTGGGCGAGGGAATGGGTCCCCATCCCCCCCAACTACGCGCTCGCCGCCGTGACCGCAGGTCTCGGCGCTGTGGTGATCTTACTGGTTGTCGGTTTTCTTTGAGGAATCATCCACAGTCGGCGATCCCTACCCCCACGACCAGGCAAATCGATCCTTGAAATGATGATGATACAGGCCGATGAGTCGCATCAAGACAATGTCGAAATACACCGTCACGCCGGCAGAAATGACGAACCGCATCGAGACGCCGGCGGCCGACCCGATTAACGTCCTTTGCAGAAACACGGCTCCGAACATTAGTAGCACGGTGAGGATGTAGACCGGGAACGTCCGGATGATCGTCGAAACAATCAGATCGAGTCGGTAGACGGTTTGAAACCCTCCGAGAGCGATGCACAGGATGAACATCGGCCAAAAGAAGGCTCCCAGGCAGACGAGGACCGAAAAGACCAGCGGCTGGCCGCCGGCTTGTTGAAAGACCCGCTCGATTCCACCGAAGGCCATTCGCAGAGCATCGAAGGGGTCTACATTGCCTCCGAGGCAAGTTAATAATAGATACACGCAAGCCGGGATGTACACGACGACCCAACTGCCTATCCATTGGAAGAGTGGATAGATCAGGTCGTCCACCAGGTCGCGAGAGAACGCGGGGGAGGGAAGGTCATGCTCCCCCGCGGCGGCGGACTGCAACACGGCGAGCCGAAAGGCCGCGTACCAACCGTTGATAAGGATGCCGATTAGTCCATAGGCGAGCACACCCAAGGAAACGAAGGGGATGATCAGCATCACGACCCAGATGACGACGAACGTGACGAGATTTCCGGGAGAGGTGGGAAAGAGGAAGGTCCATAGCACATCGGTCGAAAAACCTGGCTTCAATGCGTCTCCCACCTGATCCGCGGTCGCGATACATCCCGTACTCCCGCCGGTGGAACGAATGCTCGCCGGTGACCCTGCGGGGGCGAAGACTTCGCCTTGGGGCGTGGTCAAGGGGCGTACGCCGGCCTCGGACGCGGCGTCGGTGGAGCCGCCGATGTCGTCGGCGACCGGAATAATACCGTTCTCGTCGTCGACGAGCGTGAAGACGGCCCCGCATTGCTTGCATTTCGAGCGTTTGCCGATCGAGGATTCGGGGAACCGATATTTGGCTCCACAGGCACACGTGTGACGCGGCATGAGCTGCGCTCCTTGAGTCGATAGTCTACTACGGCGAAAAGGACCAGCCCAGTGGGGTTCAAGCTACGAAGTCGATTTCTCCGATTGGCGGCGTCAATCCCACTTTCTCCCCCCGGCAGAGTAATTCACGGACTGCCCGTCGCCCGATTTCGCCGTAGTCGATCGTCCAGTCATTGACGTACATTCCGACGAAGCGATCGGCGAGTTCCTTGCCCATGTCGCGGGCGTATTGCAGAGCGTGCTCGACGGCTTCGGCTCGATGGGCGAGGCTGTATTCAATGCTGCTCTTGAGGACGGCGGCAATCTCAGTCATGGCCTCTCGACCTAGATCGCGGCGAATGCAGTTGCCGCCCAGAGGCAGGGGAAGTCCGGTGGTGTCTTTCCACCATTTTCCCAAATCGACGATGTTATGGAGCTTGTGCCGGGCATAGGTGAGTTGGCCTTCGTGGATGATGAGCCCGGCGTCGGCCCGGCCGTCGGCGACGTAGCGCAGAATCTGATCGAATATCACGACGACGTGTTGAAACGCTCCCCGCCCCAGCAACAAGTTGAGGGCGAGGAAGGCCGTGGTCCGCTCGCCGGGGACGGCGATGGTCTTGCCGCGTAGATCGTCCACGCGCATGGGTTGCCGTGCCACCACCATCGGCCCGTAGCCGTCGCCCATGCTCGCCCCGCAGCTTGTCAACGCATAGCGATCGGCCACGTACGGGTAGGCGTGAATGCTGATGGCCGTGATGTCCAGCTCGCCGCGGGTCGCGCGGTCGTTGAGTGTTTGGATGTCCTGAAGGACGTGGGTGAAACGCCAGCCCTTGGTGTCGATCTTGTCGGTGGCGAGGCCATAGAACATGAAGGCGTCGTCGGGGTCCGGGCTATGACCCAGGGTCAGGTGCTTGGTGTTCTCTGATGGCATCGCAAACGTATCCGGTCGCTCCCGCTCCCGGCTCTGATTGCCCGGTCGTTACCCTCGCGGCACTATTGGTCCCGCGATACAATATCAGCGCGGGGGGGGGGATTACATCCGCCGCCGCCGGCTTGGGCAAGTCGTGGTCGTTGCGTAAGGGGCTTACTGGACGGATGCACCTTGAAATCACCGACATGCGGACGCTGACCGACGCAACCCCGAATATTCGGGAGTTGGAGTTCCGCAACGCGCCGGTGACGGTCGGGTCGGGGTCCGACAACCTGGTCCAGCTTCCCGACGTCAACATCGCCGCCCACCACGCGACGCTCCAACCGATGGGCGACCACTGGCTGTACGAGCCGACGATCCGCGACGGGGAGACGAAGATCAACGGTCAGCCGGTCGCCGACAAAACTGACGTTCACGACGGGGACCTTATCGAGATCAGCCACTTCTCGCTCAGGGTCACGCTGGACGCGGAGGTGCAATTCGAGCTGCCCGATCCGGCGAAGGTCGATGAATTGGCCAAGATTCGTCAGTACCCGCTGCCGC
Source organism: uncultured Phycisphaera sp. (assembly GCA_964421865.1). GTDB lineage: Bacteria > Planctomycetota > Phycisphaerae > UBA1845 > UBA1845 > SBAX01. The sequence goes on from CAYQZH010000012.1 coordinate 17,032, forward strand.
CGCGAAGCGAAGTGCGCAAGCCGGACGCGGACGTGGCCATGACCGCCGCGCGGCAGAAGGTGCTCGCCGCCTACGTGATGAAGCTGCGTGAATGCCGCGACCTGGCACAGGTGTTGGAAACGACTGTCGAGATGCTCCGCACCGAGTTGAGCGCACGGGTCGCGTGGATGGGCGTGCGCAAGGAACCGTCGGGCCCGCTGGAGTTCATCGAGACTCGCTCTGAACTGGGCACGCGCATCGACGAACCGCCCAACTTCGAGACCTTCGTCTACCGCTGTCTGACGCGGCAGCAGTACATCAGCGTCCCCCGCACCGGGCACCCCGAAACGCAGTCGGTCATCGCCGTGCCGCTGTTGGCCGCCCGCGGCGCGATCGGACTGCTCTACGTCGACACGCGTAAGCGGACGCGAGTGTTCGATGAGGCCGACCTCGATTTCGTCACCCTGGTCGCGGCGTTGGTGACGCCGTTATTGGAGGCGGTGCTCGATGTGCCGTTGAGCAAGGCCGAGGCCGTCACCGGCGACGCCCTCTCCTGGGTTCAGGAAGTGCGGACGAAGCTCGATCCGCGGCACCTCCCGCAGTGGCCTTCGCTTCAGGTCGCGGCCTACTCCAAACCGGGGGCCGATTCCGCGGGCGACGTGTGTGACGTGATGAAAATGCCCAACGGCTTGGCCGCATTTCTCATCGGCCACGTCACCGCGTCGCCGATCCGAACGGCCCAAGTCATGGCCCAGTTGCGCGGGGCCTTCCGCGTCGCGGGGTTGCACGCCGACCCGCCGCACGTGCAGTTGAAGGCGATGAACTGGTTGCTCTTTGACGAGGATGATCCGTGTCGCGTGGATATGGCCGTCATCGTCGCCAACCCCAAGACCGGGGCCGCGGAGGTCGCCTCCGGTGGGAAGATCGGGGCGTTGGTCATCGACGCGAAGGGCGCCCGACGAAAGGTGGTCAGTAGTCAGATGCCCGCCGTCGGGACGACGAAGAATCATGAATACACAGGCGGGGGCCTCCGCATCGTAGAAGGTGAGACTTTGGCTTTGTTCACTCGCGGGTGGACTGCGGTGTGCAACGACGCGGGTTCGCCGCTGGGTGAGGCCAAGTTCGTGGAAACGCTTCGCGACGGTTTTGGACAACCGGCGGCCGCCGCTGTGGACGAACTCGTCTCCGACCTCTCAGCTTTCCTGAAGAAAGGACGAGCGCCGGACGATATCACGCTATTACTGGTCCATCGTCCGAGCGGATAGGCGGTCGAAGGGTGTCGCGTCGTGCGGCCTGTGTGTAACAATTCCGTCACGGATGAAAGCCGTACAGCGGGACCTTGTTCGGGCATCGTTGGGAAGGTAGAATAGGTGCGTCAACCGGAGAAAATGGGCTCATCGAGCCGAGTTGCGAGGGCAGGTTTGATTACGCGGCGGCATGGGGTTTTCGGCCTTGTAGGCATCGGCTTTCTCGGACTGCTGAGCGGTTGCTTTGCGACGGCGGCTTCGAGCGGTCGCGGCGACGAGACCGCCCCGTGTGTAACTCCCGAAGACCCGGAGCGGATGGCCGACCAGGTCCTGCAGCTTGTGAACCTTGAGCGGGCGGAGACCGATCTTCCGCCCGTCGCTCGTAACCCCGCCCTGGAACACATCGCCGACGACTACGCCTGTCAGATGATCGCGGAGAACTTCTTCGGGCATACGGACCCGACTACGGGATATGGCCCGGGAGATCGCGCGGTCGTCGGGAAATACAGTTTTTACGCGATCGGCGAGAACTTGGCCGCGGGTCAGCAGACGCCGGCCGAGGTGATGAAGGTGTGGATGGACAGCCCCTCCCACCGCGACATCATCCTCGACCCGAAGTGGACGGAGGTCGGCATTGCCGTCCGCGTCGGCGGCGAGTATTCCACTTACTGGGTGCAGGAGTTCGGCGCTCCGGCGGACTACTAACCCGTCACGATCCAACCTATGACGGACGGCCGATCGCCTGCTCATCCGCCGTTGGACCCGAAAGGGCCTCGACGGCACGGCGGGGTCCGGGCGATCGTCACCGGTCAGGTCGGACTCGACAAGAAACCCTTCCTCCAACAGGTGGTGGACCTCGCCGCGGCCAACGGGCGGGAGGTCAAGCTCTTCAACGTCGGCGAACGGATGTGCGCCGAGGCCCCGGATATCGTTCCCCATCGCATTCTCGATCTTCCTCGGCAGCGGCTCACGGCGCTGCGGCGAAGCGTGTTCAAGGACATTCTAAGCGTGGCCGGCGATGACGTGGACCTGATCGTCAACACCCACGCGACGTTCCGTTGGAAGCACGGGCTGTTCCACGCCTTCGACCATCACCAGATCCGCGAACTCGACGCGGACCTCTACATCACGCTGGTAGACAACGTGGACGCGGTGCACGAGCGTTTGGAACGCGAGCACGAGACGCGGCATACGCTCAAGGACATCCTGGTGTGGCGGGAAGAAGAGATCGTGGTCACGGAGGCCATGGCGGAGGCGATCGCCGGCTTCGGTCACGCGTACGTGTTGTCGCGAAGCAATCCGCGAATCAACGCCCAGACCATGTACCGATTGATGTTCGAGCCGCATCGCAAACGCGTGTACCCTTCATTCCCCATGACCCATGTGATTGACCTGCCGGGAATCCTTGCGGAAATCGAGGTGTTCCGGGATGCGCTCGCGGAACAGTTCATCATCTTCGATCCGGCGGACTTGGACGAGAAGCGACTCTTGTTTGAGGCCGGTGAGGCGACCAAGCGCGGGGAGGACCATGTCGTCGTTCAGGTCCACGGTCGGCCGCTGACCCTCAGCGTGAACGACATTACGCGGATCGCCCGCGACATCGACGCCCAGATTTACGCCCGCGACTTCAAGCTGATCGACCAATCGGACATGATCGTGAGCTACATCCCGGTGCTGCCGGGCGGCAGGCCGGCGCTGTCCTCGGGCGTCGAACGGGAGCTGCAACACGCCTTCGAAAGCACCAAGGAAGTGTACGTGGTGTGGCGGCCCGACGACGAACCCTCGCCGTTCATCACCGAGACCGCCACCGCGGTCTTTCGTTCGTTGCCGGAGTTGTTCGCACACTTCCAGGGGCGGGGTTACGTCGGGGCGCACCAATTGCCCTTGTCCAAGCACGAGGCCTGAGCGGCGGGCATGACTCCTCCCACGCGCCGAGTCGTGTACGCGGAGACGGTCCCCATCGAGATGAGGGTAGACGACCTCGACCTTGACCGACTGCGCCGGGGCTTCGCGGAGTTGTTCGACAGGGCTGCCCACGCCGTCCAGCTTGCGGGATACGAGCAGGACGATGCGGTTTTGGAGCGGTTCCTCATCGTGCGGTCCGCGGGCGGCGAGGAGGTTGTGGTGCGGGCCGACTGGCTGGCGGACCGCGAGCGACTGGCGGACCACGTCGTGTCGAAACTCAACGAAGCGATCGGTGGGACGCGGAAGCCGTCGGATGCTCAGCTTATCAAAATCAAGGTCGTTGCTGTCCTGGAAAGCAGCGGGTAACCTCGTAACCATCGAGGTAGCCGCGTCATGCCGCAAACCGACAAGCCGCAATCCGACTCTCCAACGGTAGAACCGACGGTCGAGCCGATCCCGCCGCGATATTGGTGGCTCAAGCGGATCGGCGTCGGCGTCGGACTTCTGGTCATCGCCGTGGTCGCACTACGCCTGTGGTGGGGCTGGGAGGCGAACCGCCGCTTGCAGGCCGAGATCGACCGGATCATCGCCGCCGGCGAGCCCATCTACCCCGAAGATTTCGATCCCAAGGAGGAAACCCCCGACGACCAAAACGCGGCCGTTCTCCTTCGGGCCGCGGCGCAGGCCCTCAGTCTCACGCCAGACCAGGGGCGGTTGATTGACGCGGTTCTCGCCGACCGACGATCGGCCGACAAACACCTCGAAGAGCTACGCGAACTGGGAGAAATGAGCGCGGAGATCGTCGCGTTGATCCATCGTTCCCGCGACCTCGCGCGGGTCGATTGGAAGATTCCCCTCGGCAATCCCGCCATCTGGACTTTGCTGCCCGACCTTCCTTCGCAGCGTACGATGGGAAGGCTCATTGGCGCGCTTGCGCTGTACCGGCACGCATCGGGCGACGACCGTGCGGCCGTTGATCTTCTGTACGACCTGCATGCGCTTCAGACCCGCACGGGCTCCTACCCGGCGCTCGCATCCTATTTGGCTTCGCTAAGAATGGCATCCAACACGGCCCTGACGATTGAAGCGATCGGGCCCACCCTGCGGGTCGAGCCACCGCCTGCGGCTGACTCCACTCATATCCGCCGAGCATCGCGTCTCGAGATCCAAGGGTTGATCGCCTTCATGCTAGACGACAAACAGTTGATCGCATCGTTCCACCGGGGGTTGCTTTTTGAACGCATGGTCCAGCTCGATGCCGTGCGTTTCGTACGTAAAAACGGATACGCAAGCTTGATCGGGATGTTAGGCACCGGGCGAGGGGTAGGGCTGACCTCGGCGACGAACCCCTTTGAACCACTCATTTCCCCGCTTTATCAACTCGACGCCGTAGTCATGCTCCGTACGACGAGTGCCTACGCCCAAGCTGCTCTTAGTGACGACTGGCCCTCCGCGAAGCGCGCTATGCCCGCGTTTCCGTCGTTCAGCGGCGCCTTCGACCGCACGATGCACCCCCTAAGCAGCATGGTTCTCGCTCGCCTGGAGCACAGCTACCGTATGCAGTTTCGGTCGATGGCGCTGCGACGGATGGGCGCCGTCGCTCTCGCCATTCGCGTCTACGAGGTTGACTACGGGCACCGCCCGCGCGACTTGCGCGAACTCGTCCCGAACTACCTGCCGAACCTGCCCGCCGATCCGTTCTCGGCGGACCGTGAACCGATTCGATATCGCTTGGATACCCCACTCCCGATTCTGTATTGCATCGGTTTCGACGGCGTGGACGACGGCGGTGCGTACAGTTTCCGAGCGGGAGAGATCGACCCCGATAAGCTGGACGTTCCATTCTTCCTTGATGGGAACCGACCGACAAAGCCGGAGGATGTCTCGGCTGCGCCGCCCCCGTCAACTCAGGCTGGCGAAGACCAGAAAAACATAGAAGAGGACAGAAGGGATGCCCACGAGGCAGGCGAGGAGAAACCATAGGATCGGGACGCAGACGCCGAGGTAGACGGCCCGCTGCGGACGTTGCGGGACAAGTCGCCGGACAAGATGGATCAAATCGAGCCACCAAGGCGCGACCGCGCCGATCGGCAGAGTGACGCTGAGAACGCCGAGGGCCATCGAAAGAGCCTCGTTTTTCGCATTTTGCATGAGTATGGCCGCGGCGCACGTGAGTACGGGAATTGTAAGGAAGATGAGCGGCCCACAAGCATAATAGCTCAATGCGATGGCGCGGTTCTGTTGCTCTAGGAGAATACCGCGAGGATGAAAGAAGTAGCTGGGTACGCCGGTGACGGCCGCGAGGAACAGCAACCAGCAAACGTAGAAGATCAGCAGCGGCCAACCGGCGGCAACAGCCTGCAGTACGAGTTGGTCGTGGAACGATTCGACCTTCATTGTCAGGTACAACGCTAGCATCGGCAGCATGGAAGGGATACTCACGAATAGCACAGTGACCCAACGGAACAACTGGCAGTCACGGTAGCTGACCGGTCGGGCCATTTCATCGCAGAAGCTCGCTTGGCGGACCATCACGAACCAGACCGTCCGCCAGTAGGCCCGGAACCAGCCGGTCTCCTTGCGGTTCACCCAGGGAATTTGCGGAAGCAGACTTCGCACGCCGTCGAGGGATCCGCCGCATTCGGGGCAACGATTGCCGGTCAGGCCGCGGAGGTTGTAGCCGCAGGTCTGGCAAAAAAGATCGCTGGCAATCGCGGGCAGTGAGGGTTCGGCTGAGTTGGGTGGCGGTTCGTTCATGGTGGTCATGAATGTCGAATTGTGAATGCGGAATTCGGAAAGATAGTGAGAGACGGATTGGCAATTCCGCATTCCGACTTCACCATTCCGCATTCCCAAGAGTTCACGTCGCTTCCGCTCCGTGCTCTGATTAGACCGTGCGTTTCAGAAATCCCACGCTCGACTGGAACATCCGTTCCTGGTCGACGGGCGTGCGTTGGTCCTCTTCGCTTTGCAGGTCGGCGAGGTTGGCGACGCACATCGGGCAGCCGACCACGTCCAGGTGAAACTGGGTGTAACTTCGCCACGGCTCGTCGAGGACGCCCAATAAATACGAGCCGAGCGTGCTGCGTTTCAGGCAAGTGAGCCGCTTGTCGCGCCAGACGCGGCCGACGGTGATGTCGGCGTCGCCTTCGGCGAGGCAGTCGGTGACCGACGGATCGCGCTGCTGGAGATAGCCTTGCAGCTTTTGGATGGCGCGGAACTTGATCCCCGCGACGGCCTTCTGGTCGATGTCCAGAAGCTCGCCGACGTCGAGGTTGCGTTTGCCGGCGAAGAAGACCAACTCGATCACTTGCAGGTCGTCGAAGGCGTCGCGGTCGCGGAGTTCGTGAATGAGTTGGCGGAGGATGTCGCCGAGGAGTTGTTCCTGCTGCCGCCGGGCTTCCTGGTGCATGACGTGGTCGCTGGGCGTCTCCGTTGATCCCGGCGTGACGCGGTCCCACCATTCCGCCCCGTCAGCCGGCTCCGAGACCTGGGTCGGCTTCCGTTGGCGGAGCAGGTCGTACAGCTTGTGCCGGAGGATGGTGAAGAGGTACGTTTCCAGGGAACGCGAGGGGTCGTAGTGGGCGAGCGATTGAAGAAATCCGACGAAGGTTTCCTGGACGAGGTCTTCGGCGTCGCTGAGGCCTGCGGTGCGGGCGCGAGCGAAGGCGAGCAACCGGCCGGTGAAGCGCTCGATCAGTTGCCGCCAGGCGGATTCGCTGCCTCCGCGAATCTGCTCGACGAGAAAATGGTCGGCATTCTCCACCGGGTCGGTCATTTCGTCTGCCTAGCCGCTCGCCTTGCGATGGCGCGCGGGAACGAAGCGGAAGATACCCGTGGCGGGGTCGGCGGTTAAGCATTCCCTTCTATGCCGTTGCGAGCGCCAGCCCGTCGATGCGATCGAAGTGGCGATCATGCGTGAGCAACGTCAGGCCATGCTGCAAGCAGATTGCCGCAATCCAGATGTCGTTCTCGGGAAGAGGCGTTCCGGCCGCCTTGAGGCGCTGCCGTACGTTGGCGTACACCCGCGCCGTCTCCCCATCGCCCGCCAACGTCGTGCTGCGTCGGACCATCTCGTCGATCTCCGCGAGCTTGCGCTGGGGATCCCGCCCTCCCATTGCCCCAAAGCGAAGTTCGCCGATGACTGCAAAGGGAAATGCGACCTCGCTGAAGGGGCGGGTAGATTCGACCGTGCCCTTGAGCACGCCGATTACGAAGCTGGTGTCAACGGCAAACCTAGGATCACCACTCACGCGGGTCGACCTGTTCGAACTCTGCTTCGATCAGCGCTCCGATTTCATCCGCCTCTTCTGGTTTCCACATGCCCGCAAAGTCGGAAAGTCGGCCGCTATCAACTGCCACTTCTTCCACACGAAGACGCACGGCGGATCGGTCGAGCAGTCCGTCAAGCGCCTCAAGTGGACGGAAAACGCCGTTTTCGTAGATCGCGCGAACCAGTCTCACCATGCGTCACCTCTACATTCATTCTACCACAGGTTACGGAAGATGCACCCCTCGTTCGCGGGCGATCTGAACGGCCTTTTCATACCCCGCATCGACGTGGCGGAAGATGCCTGTGGCGGGGTCGGCAGTGAGGACGCGTTGGAGGCGGGCGGCGGCCTCTTGGGTGCCGTCGGCGACGATCACTTGGCCGGCGTGGATGGAATAGCCGATGCCCACGCCCCCGCCATGATGGACGGAAACCCAGGTCGCCCCGCAGGCCGTGTTGACCAATGCGTTGAGGATCGGCCAATCGGCGATGGCGTCGGAGCCGTCCTTCATCCTCTCCGTCTCGCGATTCGGCGAAGCGACGCTGCCGCAATCCAAGTGATCGCGCCCGATGACGATCGGCGCGGAAACCTCGCCCTTGGCGACCAAGTCATTGAAGAGCAGCCCCATCTTGGCCCGCTCGCCGTAGCCCAACCAGCAAATCCGCGCGGGCAAACCCTGGAAGGCGATTCGCTCGGCGGCAAGCCGAATCCACCGGCAAAGATGTTCATTCTGCGGAAAGGTTTCGAGGACGGCCCGGTCGGTGCGGGCGAGGTCCTTGGGGTCGCCGGAGAGGGCGGCCCAACGGAACGGGCCTTGACCCTCGCAGAACAGCGGCCTGATGTACAGCGGCACGAAGCCCTCGATGTCGAACGCGTTCTCGACGCCGGCGAGCTTGGCCTGTTCGCGGATGTTGTTGCCGTAGTCGAAGGTGACGGCCCCTCGTTTCCGCAGTTCGAGCATGGCCCGCATGTGTTCGGCCATCGCACGCATCGACTCGGTGATGTAGCGATCGGGGTTCGTCCGACGTAGCTCCATTGCCTCCTCGAACGTCATGTGATTGGGCACGTAACCGTTCAACGCGTCGTGCGCGGAGGTCTGGTCGGTCAGGAGATCGGGAATGACGCCGCGACGAATCAGTTCGGGAAGGACATCGGCGCAGTTGCCCAACAGGCCCACCGATAGCGGTCGGTTCGCCTTCCTCGCGTCCAGGGTCCAACGGAGCGCTTCGTCGAGGTCGGCGGTCCACTGGTCGAGATACTTCGTACGCAGGCGTCGCTCGATGCGCGCCCGATCCACTTCGACGCACAGGCAGACGCCTTCGTTCATGGTCGCGGCGAGCGGTTGAGCGCCGCCCATGCCGCCCAGGCCGCCGGTCACGACCAGTCGTCCGCGTAGCGAACCGCCGAAATGCTGCCTCGCGGCCGCGCCGAAGGTCTCGTACGTTCCTTGCAGAATCCCCTGCGTTCCGATGTAAATCCAACTGCCCGCGGTCATCTGGCCGAACATGGTGAGACCCATCGCCTCGAGCTTGCGGAACTCCTCCCACGTCGCCCAGTGGGGCACGAGCATGGCGTTGGAAATGAGCACTCGCGGGGCGTCGGGGTGGGTTCTGACGATGCCGACGGCGCGGCCCGATTGGACCAGGAGCGTCTCGTCGCTTTCGAGTTCCTTCAGCGCCGCGATGATCCGATCGAAATCGGCCCAGCTTCGGGCGGCCTTTCCCGACCCGCCGTAGACGATCAGTTCGTCGGGCTTCTCCGCGACCTCCGGGTCGAGGTTGTTCATCAGCATGCGCATAGCGGCCTCGGTCTGCCAACTCTTGCAGACGAGGCTCGTCCCGCGCGGGGCGCGAACGGTACGGATCGGTGCGTCAGTGTTTCGCGTAGCGGTGGTCATAGCCAACCTCCGACGGGGATTATAGCAGGTCCGCTCCCGTCCACGATCCGCTCGCTTCCGCTCGCGGCTCAAATGGTCCGCTCCCTACCGCTCGCGGCTCGGAGCGTTACACTCACTTGCGATGCATTATGACGTTGTCATCATTGGCGCGGGGATGTCGGGGTTGGCGGCGGGGATACGACTCGCCTACTTCGACAAGCGGGTTTGCATCGTCGAGAAGCACTACGCCTTCGGCGGGCTCAACTCCTACTATCGGCTGAACGGCCGCGACTTCGACGTGGGGTTGCACGCCGTCACCAACTTCGCCTCGCCCGAGCATCGCAACGCGCCGCTGAACCGCCTCTTTCGACAGTTGCGGTTATCGCGAGACGATTTTGACCTGTGCCCGCAAGGGTATTCAGAGGTGCGTTTTCCGGGACGGCGCCTTCGGTTCACCAACGATGTGAAGGTACTGGTCGAGCAAGTGGCGGACCAGTTTCCGCGTGACGCGGACAACTTTCGCCGCCTGCTGTCCGAAGTCCAGCGATATGACGACGCGCGGTTGGACGCGGCCTATCGGCACACGCGGCCCGTGCTTTCCGAGCATCTCCGGGATCCGATCCTGATCGACATGCTGATGTGTCCGATCATGTTCTACGGCAGCGCCGAGGAGCACGACATGGATTTCACGCAGTTCGTGACCTTGTTCAAGAGTTTGTTTTGCGAAGGATTCGCCCGACCTCGCGGGGGCGTGCGGACGATCATTACGGCCCTGGTCAAGAAGTTCCGGTCGTGCGGCGGGAAACTCCGGATGAGCTGCGGCGTGCGGAAGCTGGAGATTGAGAACGGTCGCGTGGTCGGGGTCACGCTGGAATCGGGGGAGACCGTGACCGCTGATGTGGTGTTCTCATCGGCGGGTTACGTGGAGACGATGCGGCTTTGCCCCGACGGCGCCGCGCCGCCGAAAGCGGAAGAGGGACAAATCTCATTCGTCGAAACCGTCAGCATTCTCGACGCGGCGCCGGCGAGCCTTGGGCACGACGCGACGATCGTCTTCTTCAACGACGCGGAGACGTTCCACTATACCGTGCCGCGCGAGCCGGTGGACCTGTCGAGCGGGATCCTCTGCTGCCCAAACAACTACGAGCGGCACGAGGATATGGCCGAGGGCGTCGTTCGGCTGACGTGGCTGGCGAATTATGAACGCTGGGCGAGCCTTGATGAGGCCGCGTATGCGGCGGCCAAACGGGCGTACCAGGAGAGCATGGTCGAGGGGGTAAGCAGATTCATCCCTACGTTCTCGGATCACGTCGTCTTCACGGACATGTTCACGCCACGGACGATTCGGCAGTATACTGGTCACCTTAACGGCGCGGTTTACGGCTCGCCGCGGAAGCGGCGGGATGGTCGGACACCGTACGAGAACCTGTATATCTGCGGAACGGATCAGGGGTACCTGGGCATCATCGGGGCGATGCTGAGCGGCATCACGATGGCGAATATGCACGTGTTGGAGAATTGACGAATGACGAATGACGAATGTCGAATGTCGAATGAACCCCTAGAGCACCGCTGCACCGGCGCGCCGGTCTGATTTCATTCGACATTCGCCATTCGACATTCGACATTCTGCATTCGGTACGCTATGGCCCGCGATCGGTTAAGAGACTCGAAGGACTACTACGACGTCGTCGTGATCGGCTCGGGGTTGGCCGGTCTGACCGCGGCGAACTATTTGGGCAAGTGCGGCCGATCGGTGCTGCTGTTGGAGCAGCATTACAACTTCGGCGGCATGGCCACGTGGTTTCGGCGCAAGGGCGGGCACATCTTCGACATTTCGCTGCACGGGTTTCCCATCGGGATGATTAAGAGCTGCCGCAAGTATTGGACGCAGGAGATCGCCGACTCGATCGTGCAACTCAAAGGCATCCGTTTCGACAACCCGCAGTTTCAGCTGGAGACCACCTTCGACCGCGTCGATTTCACGCGCATCCTCGTCGAGCGGTTCGGGGTTGCGCGAGAGACGGTGGAGAAGTTCTTCGACGCGGCCCGAGCGATGGACTTCTACGACGACCAGTCCCTGACCACGCGGGAGCTGTTTGAGCAGTTTTTCCCCGGCCGATCGGATGTGGTGCGGTTGCTGATGGAGCCGATCGCCTATGCGAACGGTTCGTCCTTGGACGATCCGGCCATCACCTACGGGATCGTCTTCTCGAACTTTATGAACAAGGGCGTGTACATTTTTCAGGGCGGGACGGATCGGCTGATTCGGCTGATGCGGCAGGAGCTCAAGAACAACCGGGTCGACGTGCGGCAGAGCGTGCAGGTTGATCGGATCGTCGTGGAGGACGGTCGCGTCACGGGGGTGATCGCCAACGGGACGCTCGTTCGGTGCGGCGGAGTGGTTTCCAACGCGAACCTCAAGACGACCATCGAGAAGCTGGTCGGGTTGGATCAGTTCGACGAAGGGTTCGCCGCGGAAGCGAAGGCCGTCCGGCTCAACAACAGCAGTTGCCAGGTGTACATGGGGCTGCGCCGCGGGGAGAAGATCGACTACATCGGCGATTTGTTGTTCACCTCCGTCGATCCGGAGTTCGATTCCGTGCGGTTGTGCGCGAAGGACATCACCAGCCGCACGTTCTCCATGTATTACCCCGACATCCGGCCTGGATCGGATCGATATGCGATCGTGTCCTCCACCAACGCGAATTGGGGGGATTGGGCGTACCTGCCGGAGGAAGAGTACCAGTGCGCGAAGCGGCGGCTGATCGAGACGACGCTCGTTGCTCTCGAAAAGTACCTTCCCGACATCCGCGGGAAACTCGACCACGTCGAGGCCTCCACGCCCAAGACGTTCCAGCATTACACGCAACAGGCGATGGGGGCGACGTTCGGGACGAAGTTCGAGGGGTTGAAGGTCAGCATGGACTTGCCCAAGCAGATCGGCGGACTGTTCCACGCCGGGTCGGTGGGGATCATCATGTCCGGCTGGCTGGGGGCGATCAACTACGGGGTGATCGTCGCGAACGACGTGGAGAGCTTCCTAGGAAACCGTGATCCTCTCGAAACGCTCGAAGCGCTTGCAGTCGACGGCGGGCCTCCTGACCTTGCCATGCAGCATGACCATTACGCCTACGGTACGGAAAAAATCGAGCAATGAGCGAATCGTCGGCCTTACTCTCATTAATACCGCATCGTCCGCCGTTCTTGTTTGTCGATGAAGTCATCGAGATCGAGGCGAGACGGATCGTGACCAAGACATACGTCGATCCGGCGGCGGACTTTTTTCGCGGGCATTATCCGGGTCGGCCGGTGATGCCCGGCGTCCTGCTTTGTGAATGCTGCTTTCAGGCTGGGGCCTTGTTGATCGTGCATCATAAGGGCGGCTGGGACTGGTCCGACGGAATGCCCGTTCTGGCGCGCATCGGCGACGCGCGGTTCAAGCACATGGTGCTACCCGGACAGACGATCTTCGCGGAGGTGACGCTCGATGACGAATTGGACCGCGCCTACATGATGAGCGGGCAGGTCACCGTGGACGGCAAGGTCGCAGTGCTGGTGACGTTTTCGTGCATGCTTGCGGGCGGGAAGGAAGACGGCGGGTGAACTTCCTGGGGCTCGGCGACAAAGTCTTCGTCGTTTTCGGGATCGCCAACAAGCGGAGCGTCGCGTACCACATCGCCCATCGGCTGCTGGACGAGGGTGCGAGGGTGGTTTGCAGCCTCCGGTCCGAGGGGCGGCGGGAGGCGGTCGGGAAGCTGCTGCCGGAGTGCGACGTTCACGTTTGCGATGTTGAACAGGATGGCGAAATCGCGGCCCTCGCGGAGGCGGTGCGGAAGAAGCACCCGGTGGTTCACGGACTCGTTCATTCCATTGCCTTGGCGAGCTACGAATCATTTTCGGGAAAGTTCCACGAGGTGTCGCGGAAGGATTTCCTGCAGTGCGTTTCGGTGAGCTGCTTTTCGCTCATCGCCATCGCAAACGCCTTCAAGGAGATGCTCGATCGACGTGCGAGCGTGGTGACGATCTCAATCTCCACCACGCGGATGGCCGTGGAGAGCTACGGCTACATGGCCCCGGCGAAGGCGGCGCTGGACTCATCGTTGGCGTTCCTCGCCAAATCGTTCAGTCGGTTTTCGGAAGTTCGTTTTAACGCGGTGTGCGCCGGGCTGCTCAAAACCAGTGCGTCCGCGGGCATTCCGGGGTATGCGGATCATTATCTCTTCGCCGAGCAGGCGACGCTACGCAAACGGGGATTGACCACGGAGGAGGTCGCCGATGCCGCGTTGTTTCTGCTCAGTGGCCGATCAAACGGGATCAACGCCCAGGGGATCGTCGTGGACGCGGGCATGGGGAGCAATTACTTCGACGCGGACATCGTGCGGCACGCGCTTCGCGGCATCTGGCCCACCGGGACGCCATGATCCTCCAACCGGTGCTCGTCCCGATTCCGGTCGTCGACCGACTTCCCCCTCCGCAACGCGTCCAACAGCAAAGGGCTTACGCCCGTAGAGCTTTGCGCCACTGCGCCGGATTGTGCGGGGCGCCAAAGGATGGTTGGGTGCAATCGCCTGAGGGCGTGCCGCTTCCCTTGCAGGGCTATCACTGGTCGATTGCGCACAAGCGGCGATGGGCGGCGGCGGTGATCGCCGATCACCCGGTGGGCATCGACATCGAGCACGTCACCCCCCGGCGACACAATCTGTTTGACGCCGTCGGCGGAGAGGACGAGTGGCGCTTGTTGGGGGACCGCTCGTGGCACTCATTTTTTCGACTTTTCACGGCCAAGGAGGCGACGCTCAAGGCCAACGGCGTGGGGATCGGTTACTTGTCCGCCTGCCGAGTGGTCAAGGTCGCCGATGCTCGGCATGTGGCGACGGAGTTCCAGGGACGTACGTGGCGCATCGAACATTTTGAACACGACAACCACATCGCAGCCGTCACGTACGGCGAAGAAGAAGTCGCGTGGCATGTTGTCGAGGGGTAGGGCAAGCCGCGACGTTCGTGCGTGCGGCTACAGCGGTTCTTCGACTTCGGCGAGGCGGGTGATCTTGGCGGCGACGTTCTCTTTGTGCCGTCCGATGATTCCCGCGAATTTGTTTTGGCCTTCGACCTGCACGATGATCTCCGACCCCACGGCCTTGGTGGTTTGGAGGATGTCGCCCGGCTGGAGAGTCAGCAGATCGCCCAAGGTGATGGAGGTCTCCGCAAGATACGCCACCATGTCCACGAAGGTGGCCCCGAGTCCGCGGGCGATGTCCTCGGATTTGTCCTCGGCGGGCGTTCGACGTTGATAGGCCAGCCAGCCCTGGGATAACAGCTTGCCCATCACCGGCTCGATCACGTTGAAGGGGATGCAGAGACTCATGGTGCCGGCACGGCCGGCCATCTTGATCTCGAAGCCCAGCACCACCACGACCTCGTTGGGAGCGACCATTTGGACCAGGTGCGGGTTGCTTTCCACCTCGGTGATTTTGAATTTGACATCGACCAACTCGGACCAGGATTCGGTGAGCACGGTGAGGGCCCGGTCGGTGATTCGCCCGACGAGACGCTGCTCGATCAAGGTGAGCGGACGCTGGGGGATGAACAGCTCGGAGTTGGACCCGCCCAGCAGACGGTCGATGACCGGATAGATGATGAGCGGGCTGATTTCCAGGCACAACTGGCCTTCGAGGGGCTCGGCGGTCAGGACGTTGAAGTTCGTCGGATTGGGCAGCGAATGAATGAACTCGCTGTAAGTGAGCTGCTCGGCGGTGGCGAGGCGGATCTCCACGATCGTTCGCAGAAACCCGGACAGGAAAGCGCCGAAGTTGCGCCCGAACGCTTCGTGGATTCCCTCCAGCGCCCGCATCTGCTCCTTACTGACGCGTTCGGGGCGTTTGAAGTCGTAAGCGTGGATCTCGCGGGAGGGCGGCGTCGGTCGGGAGACGACGACAGGGTTGGCGGCGGTTTCGACGCCGCCGGTCTCCACCGCGGCCAGCAGGGCATCGACCTCGCTTTGATCCAGAACGTCCGCCATGACCGGAGACTCCCTTTGGCGCGCACCCTCCGCGCTCTCTCCTTATCGGGCCTGAGGCTCGGCCGCCTTTAGACGATGGGCTTCCGCACAGTGGGAGACCAACCCCGGCCGTAATCGGCTTCGTTTGGCTTCGTTATCCACTTTACGAGTCCGCAAGTCGTTGTCCCGCAATGGGTTATCGTTTTGTAATTGGGTTCGTTTGGTATTAGGCGTTTTTTCGCGGCACCCATTTCTCTCACCGCGCCCGCGCGCGGAATGGGCGCGCCCTGTTCATCCGACCTAACAAAACGTCCCCAGCGCTCGCTCGGGTAGGAGCGCTCAGGCGATGGAGCGAATGAAATAGGTGACTGTCCCTCGGGCCCTGTGGGTTTGCTTCCCTCTCGAGGCTCCGCACGGGCGCCGCTGAATCCATAATGTGACCATAATGTGACTTGACGGGCATATGACCATAGGAGTACATACGCGGAGGTGGAGTCATCGTTCGCGATCATCGCGGAGCCGAACCGCCGGGGCATCCTCAGCCTGCTGGAGTCGTCGGAGCGATCCGTCGGCGAGATCGAGCGCCGGCTGCGGATGCCTCAAACTTCGGTGTCCAAGCACCTCCGCGTGCTGCGCGAGGCCGGCTTCGTGGAGTCGCGCGTCGAAGCCCAGCGGCGCGTCTATCGGATCCGGCCCGAGCCGCTCATGGAGATCGATGCCTGGCTCGCTCCTTTCCGGCGCTTCTGGACGGCCCACGTTGATGCGCTCGAACGCCATCTCGATCGGATGGGGCAGGCACCAAGGAAAGGAAAGAACCGATGAGCAACCGTGAGAAGTATGTGCCCGGCCCCGCGGCCGGAGCCGAGGTCCAGAAGGACGGCGAGAAGTGGACGCTCATTCTCGTCCGAGAGCTCCGTCATCCGCCGGCGATGGTGTGGCAGGCGCTGACCGATCCTGCGCACCTGTCCGAATGGGCACCGTTCGACGCCGATCGGAACCTGGCCGCCGTGGGGCCGGTGAAGCTCTCGACGGTCGGGACGCCGACGCCGCAGGTCTCCGAGACCACCGTGAAGCGGGCCGAGGCGCCGAGGCTGCTCGAGTACAGCTGGGGTGGCAGCGACCTCCGGTGGGAGCTCGAGCCGCTCGGCAGCGGCACGCGCCTCACGCTCTGGCACAACATCGATCGCCGCTTCATCTCGTGGGGCGCCGCGGGCTGGCACATCTGCTTCGACGTCCTTGAGCGGCTCCTCGCGGGTGAGCCGATTGGACGCATCGTCGGCGCCGAGGCCATGAAGTTCGGCGGCTGGCAGCGATTGAACGCCGAGTACGCAAAGCAGTTCGGCGTTGAGACCCCCGGTTGGCCGCCCAACGCCCCGAAGCGTTGAAGCGTGGGAGGAAGAACCCCATGGAATCGACCCTGCAGAAGGCGGCCCTCGTCGCCACCAAGACCACCCCCAAAGCCAAGACCTTCGTCTATTGGATCGTCACCGCGCTCTTCTGCCTGCAGATAGGCTTCACCGCCTACGCGCAAC
>CAYQZH010000013.1:0-32839 GCA_964421865.1 uncultured Phycisphaera sp.
TTGCGAAACTCGCTGCGCGAGGCCTGCATGGTGGGCATACTGAGAAGCTCCAGCCCGCAAACGCCGTCCTTCAAGTAGACCCACAGCGATTTATACAGGGTGACGTCGTAACGGTACTGCACGGGCCGGCTATGACTGCGGTGCCATAGCGCGACACTCAGCGGCAGGATGACCCACGACGCCACCGCGAGAATCTTTCCCAGCATCCGATCGCTCCTCCTAGGCCGGGGCCATTGTACATGGTCGATTGTCGATCTCCGATTGCCGAATGATCCGAGCCGGAGCGGGAGCGACCGGACACGACAAAGGCACGAAGGCATCCCGGCGCGCCGGGATAAACTCCGCGACGAAGGGACAGGCACGAGGCGAGTTAGGTCGGCTTGTGCCCGCCGGAGACCGGCTTTCGGTGGCTTTGGTTTGGCTTTCCGGTCGGGCACGTGTTTTCGTAACCCATTTTGTCATAAGCACTTATGAATTTTGCGGTGGCTTCGTTTGGTAAATACGCTTTTCGCACGTCGCTTCCTTTCCGGTTCGCCGTCGGGCGCGGACGGAGCGTAGCGGGGCATCATATGCCAACATAACTTGGCGGGTGATCGGTGGATTTGGAGCGGCGAGCGAGCGGCCGGTGGTACCTGGCGCGCCGTAGCGGGTGCGTGCGTTTCTTGCACAGATATCCGCGGAGGCAAGGACGATTCGGAAGTACCGATCAACCGATCTTGAGGTTCTGCCAAGCGCCTGGGCGGCAGCTCCGCGCACAACCTAGTCTCGGCCGATATCCACCCAGGGATGCGGGTCTAGCAAGCGGTCGCCATGCAAAACCGTGAAATAGTGTCGATCATAGTTCTCGAAAAGGACGTAGCGACAGTCGGGCAACCAGAACATCCGTCCGAGTTCTTTCCAGGTGGCCCTTGGCATTTCGACGGTCCGTCCGACTTTTTGACAGAACCTGGGCTCAAAAAACTCTAGGAAATAACTCGGATCGCTGTCTGTATTATCGGAGAGTATCAACACCCGTCGTTTGCTTGGCGCGGGACGGTACGCTTGCTGGCGTTTCCCCTCGGTTTTCGCGATGTTCTTGCAATGTCGCACCTGCCAATCAATTTCTGGTAGATCCTCGGGAGGAAGCCCGGCGTTCAGTCGCTCGATGATTCGATCGCGTCTCCGCTCCTCCTCTTCACTTGTCGGTTCCGGCGGATCCGGCGGAAAGATATCAGTCGGTCCGAACCGAGGTCCGGCGGCCCGTTCCCACGCACCTGCGTCGCTTAGCACAAGGGATTGATCGACCGAGTCATACCGGTAGACTGAACCGCCACGGCGAGTCGACATCAGAAGTACGGTGCAGTCGGGCGATTCATAGCGGACCTCAAACGTATTCCTGTGGACCCATTCGTTCCGCCAACCTGCGGGCTGAAAGACGATATAGTCACGATTGGACGAGTTCTTCGGCGGCGACTCCAAGAGGGGTTTGACCTTCGTCTCAGTTGTTGGGTCCACAAGAAACGGCGCGGACGCGAACCCAGTCGGCACGACCATCAGTCGATCATCCGACCACAGACACACCACGAAGCGCTCGTCAGCCGTCCACCATACATTCAACCACTCGCGGCGGCAGTCATGTTTCGGAAGCGCGACGGCCGGCATCAGCCATGAGCCGGTCTTTGCATCGCGTATTTCGAGAAAATGTGGGCCGTTCACATATGCGTTGTGACCACCGATCCAGCCCGTCACCGGAGGGTAAAACTTCCCGTCAGCGGAGACAATCGCCAACTTGTCCTCGCTGGGGGCCGAAACCACATCCATCACGAACTGCCCGGTGAACTTTGGCAGCGGCTCGCCTCCCGTCATCCGTTTAAGTTGTTCGTTGTAAGGGGGGTGCCCCGTCACTGGCCCGATTTGGTTAACGTCCGAGATCGGGCCCGTGGCCTTTTCCCATTCCTGTGGAGAAAGCTCGCGAAGCGTATTCACCCCCGTATCAAGTTCAAAGACGCGCGACGTGGGGGACTCCCGGAACATCAGTTTTGGACTGCCGACACTCGCGGGGCGCACCCGTTCCACGCGGCCGCTTGGAAATGAGATGGCGAATGGAATCTTCACGGGCGCCAGCCGCTTCGCTTCCGCATTCGCCCGAGCTTGGAGTTCTTCCGGGGTGCTTCGTTCACACCCGAACCACCCTAGTATCGATATGCTCAGGCAGACGAAGGCCGTAGCACGTGGGCGGCATGTGCATCGGCGGGAAGCTCTGATGACGCACTTCATCGCAGTATGGCGCGACAATTAACCGTGGTTCACAACTCGCAGATGCTACGACACCCGAGCGACCACCGCAAGCAGTTCTTCGACCGCACAGGCCGTTCACGAGTTACGTAGGGTCCGCGGTGCGGACAATGCGCCCAAGGAACGACACGGAAACGGTCCGCCGAGCGGACCCTACGTTTTGACCTTCGCGAGAGGGCAAAGACACGAGACGTGTTAGTCAGACGAGTCGGATGACCCGATGTCCTCGGCGGTGATGCCGAACCGTTTCATGACGTCTTCAATTGCCACGCCCGGTTTGCCTTCATCCTCTTGCTTCGCCTGTTGCAGCAACAGCAGGTCCTCCGCGTCTTCGAGAAGTTCCCGAATGGTCACGAATTCCTCGTAGGGCAGCACGACGAACTCGTTCTTGCCGTTTTTCTTGAGGAATTCCGGATGAAACTCAATCATAGAACACTCCCGTCTATTCTTCATACGCGTCGCGGCGATGACGAACGCGATACACGACAATCCGGTCCTCTTCCAACTCGAACAATACGCGGTAATCGCCGACCCGCAGACGGTACGCCGGAGTCATGTTCGTCAGCCGTTTCACGTTCCCCGCCAGATTCTCACGCATCACGTAGACCTTGGTCAGTATTCTACGGGCAATCTCCGGTGAAAGCGAATCGAGGTCCCGCTCCGCCTTGGGCATGAAAAAAACACCGTATCGCAAGTCAGCTCACCTTGACCTCATCCGAAATCTATTTGAACACGACGCATTCTTGATTGGGTCCGGTCGATAGCGCGCGCGGGTTGGATCACAGATCGATCTCAGGTTCGCTTGAACTGCCGATTGAGGTCGGCTTTGGTGAGGCGGAGCATCGTCGGGCGGCCGTGGGGGCAACTGCTGGAGTTCTCGATCAGGTGCCGCTTACGCATCAAAGCGTCGATTTCCTCGTCGGTGAGCGGATCGCCGGCCTTGACCGCCGCCTTGCAGGCCATCATGTCCAGGACCTTGTGAATCACGACCTCCGTCGATGAACCCGCGGGCTGCTGGGCGAACCGATCCAGTAAGTCGCGAAGAAACGAGGGCACGTCCGTGTCCTTCAACAAGGCTGGAAACGCATGGACGGCCACGGCGTCGCGCCCGAAAGGAGTGATCTCGATCCCCAACCGCTCAAAAAGGCCCGCGTGGGCTTCGATCAACGCCGCCTGATCGGGAGTGACGCGCAGGCTTTCGGGTAGGAGGAGCCGCTGCGACTCCAACGATCCGACCGCGATCCGAGCACGGAGCTGTTCGTACATCACCCTTTCATGCAAGGCGTGCTGATCGACGATGACAATCCCTTCATCCGTCTCGGCAACCAGATAAAGGTTGTGCATCTGAACGGCCCGGGGTCGCGGGGACGGGTCGCGCGGGGGCACGTTCGTCGGCCGTGGCGATGGGGCGTCCGTCGCAGGTCCTTGTTCGGAAGTCGGCGCGGGCTGACCGTAGAGCGACCGCCACACGCGTTCGTGGTCAACCCAGGCGGCATTCGTCGGCGAACGGTCCCGTCGCTCGCCGCGATCAACCGCTCCCTCACGGTCGCGGCTCTGAATCGGCTGCGGCGTTTCGGCGGGGGCGGGCGTAGACGCGACACGAGACGGATCCACGGGCGTCGCCGACTTCAACACCTCGGCGAGCTCGCGACGGACGCGGTCCTGCTCGGCCTCGCTCAGGGGTTGCGGGGTTTGTCCTGCGCGAAGTCGCGGCGTGAGATCACAACGCTGGAACGTCTCGCGTAGGGCGCTCAACACCTGCGAATGGATCAAATTGGCATCGGCCCAGCGGACCTCGATCTTCGTGGGATGGACGTTCACATCCACGTCGCGCGGATCGAGGGTGAGGAAGAGGAAGACTACACCGTGGCGGTTGGGTTCCATCAGGCCGCGGTAGGCTTCTTTGATCGCGTGCTGGATGAACCGATCGCGGATGTATCGGCCGTTCACGTAAACGTACTGCCATTGGCTTGTCGCTCGGGACTGCACGGGCGGAGCGGCGTAGGCCTCCAAACGCACTCCGCGCTCCTCGCGCCCGATGGGCATCAAGGCCGCCGCTAGTTCCGGGCCGTAGAACTTGCCGATTCGTTCCAACCGCGTCTGACACTTGGGAAGGTTCTGGGCCACACGGCGATTGACGTTCAACTCAAATCCGACCTGTGGATAGGCGAGAGCGACGCGAGCGAACTGCTCGTTAATGTGGCCGACCTCGGTGGACGGCGTACGGAGAAACTTCCGTCGCGCGGGGACGTTGAAGAAAACGTCCCGCACTTCAACCGTGGTTCCCTCGGGACAGCCCGCCGCTTGGGCCGCCTCGAAACGGTCGCCCTCCATTCGGACCTCGTGCCCCTCGATCGCCCCCGCCAGGCGCGAAACGATCCGCAGCTTGGACACGGCCGAGATGCTGGCCAGCGCTTCGCCGCGAAAGCCCATGGTGCGGATGGAGTAGAGATCCTCGTCCACCGTCACCTTGCTGGTGGCGTGAGGCAGGACCGCGAGGCGAAGCTCCTCCGCGGACATGCCCGATCCATCGTCTGTCACCCGGATGAGCTGCCGACCGCCGTCTTCAATGGCGACGGCGATGCGGGTGGCCCCGGCGTCGATGGCGTTCTCGACGAGTTCCTTGACCACGCTGGCCGGTCGCTCGACCACCTCGCCGGCGGCGATCTTGTTGACCAGAAGGTCCGGCAGAATCCGAATTCGACAGTCGATGCCCATGCGCTCCCGAACGTCGCCGAGGCGTTGCGTCGTGCCCGCGAACACGAGCGAGTATAATCCGCGCCGACCAGGCGGGCAAAACATGAACGTCATGCAGCGACCCTTGCTCCTCGGCGTCAATGGCCCATCGACGCTCATTGCGTTGCGCGAGCACTCCACGCGGGCGGCAAGCGATGGATTCGACGGGATCGAATGGATGCACCCGACGGGTCCGCTGCTGCTTCAACCCGGGAGTTCGCCGATTCCGCACGACGAAACGCTCCATGTTCGCGCCTTGGCGATCCGCTGTGAAATCGTCGACATTCCCTCAGTTGTGGAAACCGTCTCTTCGCAGTTGCGTGCCGCGGCTTCGCTGGGAGCGAAAGTGCTGAATGTGGGTATCCCGCCCGTACAACAAGGCTGCCAGGGCAGGAGTTTTGCGCGGTATCAGGAGGGGCTGAACTTCGCGTATGAATTGCTGCATCGGGCGCGCCACGAGGCCGAGGCGACGGGCGTGGCAGTCGCCCTTGAAGCCGCCGACGGCGGCTGTTTGCTATCCCCGGTCGAGCTGCGGGAGATCATCGACGCCGCCAACTCGTGGGCCGTCGGCGCGTGCATCGACGCGGAACGCATCGCCCTGTTTGGTTCGCCGGCGGACTGGGTCAGAACCCTTCAGCATCGGGTGCAGGCCGTCCGTCTGTCGGGCTCGCTTGACGAACCCAAGCACGGCGCGGCGGGCGGCGGTGCGTACGCCGAGGGGTTCATCCGCTCGCTGGACAATGTCCCGCCGGACCGACCGCTGATCGTCTGCGGCGAGGAGGCCGGGCAATGGGCTTACCGATACGTCCGTCATCCGGTCGCGATGCACGAAGCCCAAGGAACGGATTCCGTTTGCCGACAAAGGGATTGAGGGTTAGAGTGTTCCGCGTCGCTCGGCGTGATCGGCGACGGCGGCGGCGACTTGCGGCACCGCTTGGTTCAAACGGAAGGAGCGCGCAATGATGCGCAAGACATGGTTCGGACATCCCCTTCGTCATGGTGCCATTCTCCTCGTATCGCTCTCACTGCTCTGCGGAGGGTGCGGCGAGAAAGAGCAGCAGGCTGAGATCATCACCCTCGAAGGCAAAGTCGCCAAAATCGACCGCACCTCCGACACCACCGGCAAGATCACCGTCCTCTACTTTAGCGAAAAACAGAAACAGGACATGACGGGCATGGCCCAGGTCGTCAAGGAGACGGAGATCATGATCGACGGTGCCGCCGCCACCCTGAAGGATCTGCGCGAGGGCGATCACGTCCGCGGCGAAGTGCGGGTCGATAGGCAGGGGGAAAAGAGAGTGCAGACCGTCGTGAAGATGCGCGTGGATCGCCCCAAGAGCGGCGGATCGGGCGGCTGACGCAGCCGGGAGAGGTCATGGGTTGGGATGCGTGGACGACGTTCGGCGTCGTTCTCCTGGTGCTCGGGCTGCTCGCCTTCACCCGGGCCGCGCCGGACCTGATCTTCATCGGCGCGGTCACCCTCCTCATCACCTTCGGCGTGCTGACCCCGGAGCAGGCCGTCTCGGGACTCTCCAACGAAGGGGTCATCACCGTCGGCGTCCTCTATATCGTCGCCGCCGGCTTGCGGGAAACCGGGGTGATGGCCGCGATGGCCCAACGCCTCTTGGGAACCCCCAAGTCGATCCTCAACGCCCAACTCCGCATGATGGCTCCGGTCATGGGCATGAGCGCCCTCGTCAACAACACGCCCATCGTGGCCATGTGGCTTCCGGTCCTCGACGAATGGGCCAAAAAACACCGCATTTCTCCATCCAAACTCATGCTCCCCCTGAGCTACGCCGCGATCCTGGGCGGAGTCTGCACTTTGATCGGCACCAGCACCAACATCGTCGTGAACGGCCTACTCAAGTCCCACGCGCCCCTGGACCCCCCTCTGCACTTGTTCGACCTTGTGCCCGTCGGCGTCCCCTGCGCCCTGATTGGGTTGGGCTACGTGTTGCTGTGCGGGCGATGGTTGTTGCCGGACCGGCGAGCGGCCGTGCGGGAGTTCGACGATCCCAAAGAGTACACCGTCGAGATGCTCGTCGAGTCGGGCAGCGCTTTGGTCGGAAAGACCATCGAGCAAGCGGGCTTGCGTCAACTGCGGGCCATGTACCTCATGGAAATCGACCGCGACGGCGACGTGATTCCCGCGGTCAGTCCCACGGAACGGCTCCAGGCGAACGACCGTTTGGTGTTCGTGGGCATCGTCGAGTCCGTCGTGGAACTGCAGAAAATCCGCGGCTTAAAACCGGCCACCGACCAGGTTTTCAAACTCGACTCGCCGCGGGCTCGTCGGACGCTCATCGAGGCCGTGGTATCGAACACTTGCCCGTTGGTGGGCAAGACGGTTCGCGACGGACGGTTCCGCACGATCTACAACGCGGCCATCATCGCGGTGTCCCGTAACGGCGAACGCATCCATAAGAAAATCGGCGACATCGTCCTGCAACCCGGCGACACCTTGCTCATGGAGGCGCATCCGTCGTTCGTCGACCAGCAGCGAAACTCGCGGGATTTCTATCTGGTGGGGCGGATCGAGGGGTACACTGCTCCGCGGCACGAGCGCGCGCTTGTCGCGGGGCTTATCTTCGCGGGGATGGTCCTCGCCGCGGGAATGGGATGGCTGACGATGCTCCACGCGGCCATGCTCGCCGCGGGGTTCATGATTATCTGTCGCTGCTGCCCGTCCGCCGTCGCGCGGGCGAGCGTCGATTGGCAGGTTCTCTTGGCCATCGCGGCATCGTTTGCGATCGGCAAAGCGATGGAGACCACGGGCATCGCCAACGCCTTCGCCCGGACCATGCTGGAGGTCGCCGGCGACAATCCGTGGCTGGCGCTCGCGGGAGTCTACCTATTGACCAACGTCTGCACAGAGTTAATGACCAACAACGCCGCCGCGGTGTTGATGTTTCCGATCGGACTGGCCACAGCCGCGACGTTGAACGTGAGCTACATGCCCTTTGCGATGGCCATCATGTTCGCGGCCTCACTGGGCTTTTCCACTCCGCTGGGCTACCAGACCCATCTGATGGTCTACGGCCCGGGCGGATACCGCTTCACCGATTTTCTGCGCATGGGCATTCCCCTCAATCTCCTGATGGGCGCCATCGCCGTAACCCTGATCCCCTTCTTCTGGCCGTTTGTGCCAGGGTAGGTCAGCTAAGAAATCAGAATGTCCCCGTTGGCGCTAATCGGGCGGCGGTGGAGAAATCGGCGGTTGAGCCATTCGCCGTTGGGTGTGAAGCATAAGGACCGCCCCGCCGATGGCCGTCACACCACTGAGCCACTGGGCGAGGGTCAATTTCTCATGGAACAGGAAGTAGGACGCCGTGCTGGTGATGACCGGCTGGAGGAGGATGACGCCCGCGCACAGGGCGAGGCCGATGCGGACGATCGCGGCGTAGTACATCACGTGGGAGATGGCGATGCCCGCGAAGGCCGACGCGACCAGCATCCCAAACCGCCCCCACGGCAAGGACCATGCGGCCGCCCCGTGGTCCCGCCCTTTCAGCAACATCAGGATGACCACGCCGGTCGCGGTGTACAAGCTGATCGTCGCGAAGGATACGATGGGACTAATATGATGGACGTAGTAACGAACCCCGAGGAAGTATCCACTGTAGAGAATCCCGGCGGCGACGGCCAGGGCGATTCCCGAGGCTGTCGCCCCGCGAGGCAGCTTCTCTCCCAGAAAACACAATCCCATCAGTCCCGCGAAAACGATCACCACGCCGCACACGTAGGTCGGGGAACGCAAAACGGGCCGCTCGGCGGGAAAAAGTACGTACGCGCCGACGGCGATGAAGACAATTTGCAGTCGCAGGAGGAACGCGATCAGACCGGGGTTGATGTAGTAGGGCGCGAGGGCGAAGCAAATCTGGGCGGCGAGGTTGAACAGACTGGGAACCAATGCCGCCCGCCACAGCCCGTCCGGCAGCGTCCGACGCCAAAGGCCCCACCCCAACACCGGCGCCCAAAACAGCGCCGATATTCCATAGCGCCAGCCATTGGCCGTCCAGGCGTCCATGTAGGAGGTGAAATGCTTGAGGAAGAGCGTGACGCTCGACCAGCCCAGCAGCGTCAACAGAATCAGGACGATGCCGCTCGCGCCGCGCTTCGTCGGCCTTGGATCCATCGGCGGATTGTACGCGTGGGACCGCAGTCGCCCAAAGAATCGGCGATCGGCGGCGTCTCCCGCCGGGTCGGTCGTCATGTCGCCCAGGCCGAGGTCGGCCGTTGCTATCCAATGCCAACCTCGTCCAAAGAACTCCCCGCTTGGCAGGGTACCTCGTCGACGGGTAGAATCCGCTCGCCTCTACGTGCGGGAGGGGCGTACACCGACACGCCTCGAAGGTGAGATCGGTGTGCCGACAGTCCGGCGCTTCCCGAGGGCAGCGGAGTCGAAAGGCGTTTGAGAATGCGTCACGGCGCCCAATCAGGGTAGGATCCAAAGATATGAGACCAGGATGGACGAACCCACTGGACTGGCGATTGGACCGCATTTCCAGGTTCTCGCAGGCCAACGACACGAAGATTCTCTTCGTTGTGCTGGACGGCATCGGCGGGCTCCCGCACCCCGACTTTGTGGAGCACGGTCCTTTCGATCGACCCCACGAAAAAACCCCGAAGTCCGAACTCGAATGGGCGAGCCTGCACGGGAAGCTCGAGAACCTGAACGCGTTTGTGCGGGATTCCAAGACGGTGACGGGCAGGATGTACCCCATCGGGAAAGGCTTCACGCCGGGTAGTGTCGCGGGGCATTTGGGCATCTTCGGGTACGACCCGCGGTATTATTTTGTCAAACGTGGACCGGCGGAGGCCGGGGCCCTGGTAGGCCTGACTCAGCCGGGCGACGTGATCGCACGCATGAATTTCTGCCTCGCGGACGCGCAGGGGCGAATTGTGGACCGCCGTTCCGGGCGTTTGAAGGATCCGGCGCGCGGGCAACAGCTTGCGGCGAACCTCAATCGACAAATCAAGATTCCCCAGGCTCATGTTCAGGTGGTCGCAACCGCGGAGCACCGCGGGCTTCTCATCATCCGCAAGAACGAAACGAGCGATCCTCCCTGGAGTGAGGACGTCTCCGATACGGATCCCGCGTCCGCCGGGTCTCCGCCCCTGGAGTGCCATCCGCTCAACCTGACGGACAAGCCCGCCCTGCGCACGGCGGAGATCGTGAGACGCTTTGCCGCGCAGGCGCGGGAAATCCTCGCCAATGAATCCGACGCAAACATGGTTCTTCTGCGCGGGTTCGGGACCACTCCGGCGCTGCCGCACTTTACCGATGTGTACAACGTGGAGGCCGCGGCGATCGCGTCCTACCCCGTCTATCGAGGTGTCGCCAACCTTCTGGGCATGACCGTCCTCAGTGGGGGCGACGGATCCGGGAAGGGTTTTTCCACTCACGAGTTCGGGCCGGAAATTGATTGCCTTAGACAAAACTACGACCGATACGGGTTCTTCTACCTTCATTACAAAAAAACAGACGAAAAAGGGGAAGACGGAGACTTTCTCGGAAAAGTGGATGCCATTCATGCCTTCGATCGCCAGTTCGCCCGAATACGCGAACTCGACTTCGAGGTCATTGTAGTCACGGGCGACCACGCTACTCCGAGTCTATTGGCGCGGCACAGTCATCACTCCGTGCCTTTGGCGATCTACAGCGAGGTCATGAAGGGATACGACCACACGCAGGAGTTCACCGAGCCGTCCTGCCTGCACGGCACTCGAGGGTGCATTGACGGTCCGGAACTCATGGCCATCGTTCTCGCCAATGCCGGTAGACTGCGAAAGTTCGATGGGTAGATGTCGCTGCCGGCGGACGGGGGATTGTGAGATGCGGGACGTCGCCCCATGAAGGAGTGGACCACTCGCTACGCCGAGAAAGTTGCAACCGCCCAGGATGCCGTCGCGATCGTCCGCGCCGGACAGCGTGTCTTTATCGGTTCCGGCGCCGGCGAGCCGCAACTGCTCGTCGAGGCCCTCTCCGCCCGCGCCGACCTCAGCGACACCGAGATCGTTCACATTCTCACTTTGGGCATTGCCCCGTATACCGAGCCGCGCCTCGGCCGGCGCTTTCGTCACAACGCCTTCTTCATCGGTCCCAACGTCCGCTAGGCCGTCGCCGACGGCCGCGCCGACTACACGCCCATCTTCCTCTCCGAAATCGCCGCCCTCTTTAAGACCGGACGCGTCGTCATCGACGCCGCCCTCATCGCGGTCAGTCCTTCGGACGAACACGGCTATTGCAGCTACGGCGTCTCCACCGAAATCGTGAAGCCCGCGGCCGAATCCGCCCACGTCGTCATCGCCGAAGTCAACTCTCAAATGCCCCGTGCGCTCGGCGCCTGCTTCATTCACGTGCGGGATATCGATTGGCTTGCGCCGAGTGACCGGCCGATCCTTGAAGCCCATCACCCGGAGCCGGACGAAGTCGCCCGCGGCATCGCCCGTAACATCGCCCCCTTGATCGAGGACGGGGCGACGCTGCAACTCGGCATCGGGACCATCCCTGACGCCGTGCTTCCCTATTTGAGTGATTTCAAGGACCTGGGTATTCACACCGAGATGTTCAGCGACGGAGTCATCCCGTTGATCGAAAAGGGCGTCATTACCAATGCCGTGAAAACACTGCATCGGGGAAAGATTATTGCCAGTTTCGTCATGGGATCGCGTAAGCTCTATGATTTCATAGACAACAATCCGCTGGTGGAATTCCGCCCGACTCCCTATGTGAACGACCCGCTCATTATCGCGCAGAATGACAAGATGATTTCCATCAATGCGGCCATTGAAGTCGATATTACCGGCCAAGTGTGCGCGGATTCACTGGGAACGATGTTCTATAGCGGGATCGGGGGTTAGGTGGATTTCACCCGCGGGGCCGCACGGTCCAAAGGCGGAAAACCCATCATCGCTCTCCCCTCCACCGCCGACAACGAAACCGTTTCCCGGATCGTTCCCTATCTGAAACAGGGAGCGGGTGTGGTGACCAGTCGGGGCGGCGTACATTACGTCGTGACCGAATACGGCGTGGCCTATTTACATGGGAAAA
The DNA here is from genome assembly GCA_964421865.1 of uncultured Phycisphaera sp. Lineage (GTDB taxonomy): Bacteria > Planctomycetota > Phycisphaerae > UBA1845 > UBA1845 > SBAX01. The sequence continues at coordinate 12,068 of CAYQZH010000013.1, forward strand.
CCATCCGCGAACGGGCACTGGCTCTCATCCAGATCGCTCACCCCAAGTTCCGCCCCTGGCTCTTTGCCGAGGCCAAGGCACGACATCTTGTCTATGCCGATCAAATCGAGTGGCCGATTACGACGCCCGTTTATCCCCGGGAGCTGGAGGCCTGGATCGCACTGAAAGACAAATCGCGTGTTTTCATGCGCCCCTTGAAGCTCACCGACGAGCCGCTCGTACGCGATCTGTTCTACACGCTATCCCCCGCCTCCGTCCATTACCGTTTCTTCCAGATTCTCAAGACCATGCCCCATGAAAAACTCCAGGAGTTGCTCCGGGTGGACTACGATGCCGACATGGCATTGGTCGCCTTACCAGACATGACGGAGGGTTCTCCGATCGTGGCCAATGCCCATTATCGAAAGACTCCGCAGACCAATTTCGCCGAGGCCGCATTTCTGGTCCGCGACGACTGGCAGGGAAAGGGTATCGGGACCGCGCTCATGAATGCACTTGTGGAAATCGCACGCAGCCGCGGCATCGGTGGGTTTACCGGCGACGTACTCCTGGAGAACCACGGAATGCTGCGCGTCTTCCACAAGTGCGGCTACCCCGTTCACAGTGAGCTCGAGGCGGGCGTCTATGGTCTCCGAATCCCTTTCGTACGACGCAAGGGAAGACGCGGGAAATCGGAGGAGTGATCGGCGCCGCTTCCTCTGAGACACTACCGTTCGTCGTCGAGCCCGCGACCCCACGGGACCAGTCAGTCCGGCGGAGCGTTCCCGAGCGGGGCGGCGGGTGCATGGAACGCGGTCGTCTTGGGGCGTGGGACGGAGGCTTCGCCGATCAAGGGCGTGCGGGTCTCCATCGGAAAAACGCCACGGATCCGGGGACAGCCGCCGTCCACCGGCGCGGGGAGTTCCCGACCCTCCATGGCCGGCCCTCGACGCGGGCCAAGCCTCCCTTGCGATCGACGGACTCCTTCCGACGCCGGCTGGACCGTCCTTGAAAGGCCTGTCCGATACGCCTCTCCTGCGTCTTCCGTGAACGGTATCGGGGGGAGGCGGAAGGCATCGCCGCGGCCGCCCTCTGCCAGAATCCCCAAAAGGTTGCGGAGCCTGACCTCACGGACCATAATCCCCCTGGACGGGGCCATGGCGCAGTTGGGAGCGCGTCTGCATGGCATGCAGAAGGTCGCGAGTTCGAGTCTCGCTGGCTCCAGTCGATGGAAGTCGCGGCGAAAGCAGGCGTTCACGGACCTACCCCCTGCGGGTCGTGCAGCCTCGAAACACAAGCGTCTCCGGTAGTTTGCCGGACCACCGCGCGGCTGAGCGAAGCGAAGTCCCGATCCATCGCGGTTCAGCACGTGCTAGATCACAGCGCTCCCGGCGCGCCGGGATTCCTTGGTCGTCGATGCCTGGTTTGAAATGACCCCCGCCAACCCGGCTGTCAAATCGAGACGCGTCCCGTTTTCTGGTTCGGTGGCAACAGGGCTCATGAGCCGAAAAGCATCGGTTCGCCTGTTGTGCCTACTTTGTCTTCTCCGGTCGACCAGAGGTGAGTGTGGGGATTGTAGGTCCACCCGCGCTGCTCCAAACGGCTGGCGAATTCCCGCCGATGCAGCGAGAGGCAGCCCAGGGCACGGCGGCGCCAAAGCTCAATGACCAACTGGTTGAACAATGCCTCGCTGGTGAAGCTCTGAGTGCCATTATTGAGACAGATATCGAAAACCTCGGATAGGATTGCCGCCGGATCGCTGTCGGCGCTACGCCTCGGCGGTATTTGCCTGTCCGGGGGCTTGGGAGGCTTGTAGAACGTGATGATCATCTCCCCGGCTAGTACGCTGGCGGAGTTCTTCTTCTTGTGCATGGACCAGATGACGTCCCCTGTTTGAGTAATCGCGGTCTTCAACTCCGCGCCGCACTCGCTTGCGGTTTCGAGGATTGTCGCGAAGGAGCTCAAGTCCCAGTGTTGGAAGACGATGGACATCCAGCGGTCGGGGCGCAGCAGTCTGAAGCACGTTCGCATGCTCCGTGCGAGGCTCTCTTTGTAGTGTTCCTCCGTGTGATTCCGCTCGCCGCCGACGATGGTTTCTTGTTCGCGTGCTTCATCGGAGACGGGAAGGTCCAGCCAATGGTTCCACAGGATCGAAAGGTCGAGGTAGCTGATGAAAGCCCCATACGGCGGGTCCGTGAAAATGTAGTCAATGCTCTCCGGCTCAAGCACCTGATCCAGCGCCGCCGCGTCATGCGAGAGAACGCGGAAATCGCGGCGACTGTCAACGGTTCGCGATCCCTGGGAACGCTGCTCCCGATACCTTCGGCACTGCAGGATTTCTTTCTTGGCGGCGACCACGTTGAGGAAACGGCCATGGAACGTCTCCCAAATCGGCAACTCCACGCATTGCGAGGCGAGCTTATAGCGATAAATGCTGAAGATGCTGGAGCCACCGCGGCTCGCTGCTCGCCCCTTGGCGGACAAGAAGGTCTTGTTGAGCTTGGCCACGGATGCGGACCACGCCAGCGTAAGCGAGTCGCGGATGGATCCGCCCGGCTCGCGGTCGATTGCCTGTTTGAGCAGGGCCAGCCCAGCCAATTGGCGCGGGGTGAACATGTCGAGGAAGAACTCGGCATCGGAGTTGCGAGGCAGCTTGATATTCTCTGGCAGTGGCACCCGTCCGAGCCATTTTTTGGCGGCCTTCTCATCAGCCTCGGTTTCACGCAATGCCTCGGTGCACGCCTGCTCCACGCGCTCGAACGCTTCGCGCAGTGGGAGGGTCGAAGTCAAGGTCGTATCTGCGATGTTCCGGGCGATGAAGTTGGCGAACGGATTGAGGTCGTTCTGAAGGGCACGCCGCCCGAGCAAGAGTGCCTCAATTGCCGTGACGCCCGTCCCGCCAAAGGGATCTAACACTACATCGCCTTCGTAGCTGTACCGTTCGACGTAAGCCCGGACTACGTTAGGAGGGCGACGCGTGAAGTATGGATGTACCCCATAATGCCGCGCATCCTGTTGCCGGGCGGCGGGGATTGCTTCAAGAATGAGTTGAATGCTTGAACGGCTCATTTCAGCGACTCAGGTACTCCGCCAAGGTCGGCAACTCGACGAAATCAATGTGTTCGGGCGGGTTCACCATGTTGTGCTCCATGCACAACACGATCGCCCTCGGAAGCTTGGTGTACTTGGTCACTTAGTAGGTGAAGCCCCGCGATCGCTTCTTGATCTCGACCGGGCACGGGTACATCGGCAAATCCGAGAATTGGACTCGACTGTCTACGCAATCATAGCCCTCTCCCAGATAAGCACTCAGCTCGAGCCCCAGCAACGACAGCGCGCCGGTTGTTCGAAGCAGGTCGGACTCCAAAATGCTTCTCGCGGACTGGCGATGGTCGGCCACCACACGAGCTATCTGAGATGCCGCCCACCTCACATCGTTCGGCGATTCACGTCGTTTGGCTTCGATCTGTTGCCTCCAGAGCTTACTCTGGTAATCGTGGTGAAATGACAGGGGAGAGTTCACTTTCTCCAGAACTTGAGCTCGTTTCCTGTTCCGCATCTTCACAACCGTGGGTACGAGAATGAAGTGACCGTCACGGTGGATGACCGCCTCCAATTCGATCGTTTCGAAGTCGTGCCCGCCGCTGATGCCGTACCAGTAGCGGATGGCCTCGCCAATCGACTCCGTACCGCTGCCCTGCTGGATTCGGTCGTGCCCCAGCTTGCCCGGAACAGGGCACCCGTCCTTCCCAAGTTTGTGGTCCCGATCCACAGCCATAAAGGGGCTGCTGGCGATGCCGTACGGTGTCTGGAGCACAACGGGGCAGGTCCCTCGATTGCGAAGGAACTCCTTCACCGGCTTGGGCACGTCGTGGAAGTAGGATTGTGGGCCGCCCGATGCGCGGCTCTCAGCTTTGGTTTGCTGAAGGGGCATGTCGTTGCTCCGCCATAGGAGGCAGATCCCGCCGGGGGCCTTCGTGATTAAGAAACTCGGTCCCGGGTGGGCGATTGTCTGCTCGTTTGAGGTTCTTTTCAAGAAGGAACGTGCTGCCACACGAAAAGGGGCGGATCATGGATCGATCCCAGAAAACGGAACGCGATTCGGTTCTTACCGTCTCTCACGTTCCGGGCATTGCCTGGACGTTCTTTCGTGGTCGTCCTTGGGGATGTACGTCGATCGCCGCGGCAAAGCCCCCAACTCGTGCGGCGTGTCACGGTTTCGACGCAGAGCGCAGGCGTTCGAGCCAGTCCGCGGCCGTGGCATTGGAGGGGTCGAGGGTGAGGAGCTTTTGGAAGGCGGCGACGGCGGCGTCCGTCCGCCCGACCTCGGCGAGGGTGACGGCATATTGTTCCTGTAAGCGCGGCGGAGTGTTCGGGGCCGTGGCGTTGACGCCCGACTCGAGTACGCGAAGGGCGTCGTGCAGCGACAGCCGAGCGGCCACGTCGCTTCGCTTGCGGATGGAACCCGCGAGGCGAACGAAGTCATCCGCGCCGGCGACCTTCTCACCGACGCGGGCCTGCAACAAATCGGTGAGCAGTTGGTATTGGGCATCGAGGGTACGGAGCGGCCCGCGCATCCCGGGGCGGTTGCGGACCGCGGTCTCGGCGAGTTCGAGGGCGAGGACGGCGGCGCGGTCGGCGTCGGCCCATTGCTGTTTGGCGATGAACATCCGTGCGAGATGGTTGACGATGCGAACGGTCTTGCGACCGTCGGCGTCGGCGGCCTGTTGGGCGACCCGCAGGGCGTCATCAACTTCACCGGTCTTGTACGCACACGTGGATAGGCCCAGCAGGACGGTCGGCTCGTTGGCCTTGAGCGCCGCCGCTTTCTCATAACTCGCCTTGGCCAGCCGCGGGTATTCCTGGAGGAACAGATCGCCGAGCCGCAGGTGGGCCTGCCATTCGTTGCGACCCTCGCGGGTCTCGACGAACTTGCGGAGTTGGTCGATGGCGTCGCCGGTGCGTCCGGCCAAGGCGTAGGCCCGGGCGTACAGGTAGGGGAGCCAGGGATGGGTCGGATCAGCGCCCTGGAGGGTCGTGAGGCGGCGATTGATTCCCTCCATGGCCGTCCCCCGTACTTCACCCTCCTCTTGTTGTTGCTCGGCCTGTTCAATGGTCTCGACGGCGGCGCGGAGGGCGTCCTCTCGCGTGGGCTTGACGTCGGAGGGGGCCGGTTCTTGTCCGAACGCATGACAAAGCATGGCACTGACGAGAAGAGGGGTGAGACAACGTAGGTTGCGTGGCATCATGGCTTCCACTCGAAACGCGTTCTCAGTCCCGTCCAGGGCCGGTGACCGAGCCGAGGCGAGACTATACGGAGGGGACGATCGGAGTGCAACCGCACGGTTCATCTAACACTGCGCGGAAAATCCGACCGGTTGCTCGTCGGGTTCATTCGTCGTCGGTTGCGGATCGGGTTGACCGTCCCCCCGCAGCTTGCTCACCTTGTCGACCAGGATTTGCCAAGTCTCGCGCTCGACGCGGAGGACTTTCAGGGCGTCGTCGATGTCTTGGACGTTGCGGTTGATGTTGGCGTCGATCAGCTTGCGGTAGAGGAAGTTGTAGATGGCGGCCATGCGCTCGCACAACGGCCGGTTGACCTCGTAGTTGAGGCCGTTTTGCATTTCCAGAATGATGTGCTGGGCGCGGGTCAGTCGGAGATACGACGTTTCGTAGTCCTTCTTCTCGATGGCGTCGCGGGCTTGGAGGGCGAAGCGGATGGCCCCGTCGTAGAGCATCAATTGCAACTGCTCCGGCGTCGCGGTCATCACCGCGTCGCGAAGGTAGGGGTTATCGACGGCGGTACTCATAGCGCCCGTAATATCGGTCACGGAACGAGGCCGGATAATTCCCAGGTCGGGACCGGCAAGAAAAGCCCGATAATGATCCCCGCCGTCGGTCACCTGGAGACCAATAGGGATAGGGCGCCGAGGGCGTTTTGCTGGCCCTGCAACGAGGCCAGCGTCGATTCCAAGCCCGCGAACTGGGCCTCGAGACGGGTGCGCTTGGCCGCGAGGAGGACAGTCAAGGCGTCAATCCGGTCGTTGAGCACCTTCTGTTGATCGCCGAGCAGATCGTCCTTGCGGGCAATGACGCCGTCGAAGTTACGGGTCAGTTCGTCGAGGCTGCCCTGCAACACGGCGCCGAAGCCCGTCTTGTCCTTCGAGAAAAGCTCCTCGACCTGCCGCGGCGACTGTTCGTAGGCCTTGCGGAACTTGTCCTCGTCGAATTCGAGACGGCTGTCGGCCCCCAGCCGCAGCCCAATCGAAAACAGACGGGCCACGTTGGCGCTGACGCCTTGGAACGGCTGGGAGATGACTCTCTGCATCCGCCCGCGGATCAGATCGACGGTCGAGTCGCCGAGGAGCGGGCCGCGCTGCAACGTGTCCTGGTTGAAGCTCGTGTCGTCGTCGATGGTCTTTTGAACGTCGTTGTACTTGTCCACGAACCCCTGAATCGCCTCGACGACCGAGTTCACGTCCTGGTTGACGGTGAGGGTGACATCCGCGTCCTTGGCGGAGAGCAGGTTGATGCTGACGCCCTGGACCACGCCATCCAGTTTGTTCGTGGAACTGCGGATCAAGAAGGGCGTGCCGGCGCCGCTCGTGCCCACGGAGACGACGGCGTCCTGGGCATTGGTGAGCGTGTCCAGGCCGAGGTCGAGCGTGTGGGAATCGATCACCAGTTCCCCGCGCCGCCCCGATACCGCGGACGTAAGGGTCAAGCTGAAAGGGTTGACGCCGCCGCCGTCGTTGACCACCGCGGCGGTGAAGCCGGCGCCGGCGTTGTTGAGCTTACGGACGACGTCGCTGAGGGAATCGGCGGGGCCGACGTCGATCCGCGTCTCGAGCGTGCCGTCGATGAAGTTCCGTCCGGGCTTGGCCGTTCCCGCAAGATGCAGGTCCGTCGCGGTCTGGCCTCCGTTTTCGTCCGCGATGGTGAGGGGCAAGAGTCCGCCGGTCGTGTCGGTGATCAAGATGCCGTCGCCGGTATCGTTGATCTTCGCCCGGATGCTGGGCGGGGTGACGAGGTTGATGGCGTCAAGGACCTGGCCGACGGTCTTGAGATTCGCGTCGAGATTGACCACATGGACCGCGCCCTGGGAGTCGGTGATCCGCAAGGTTCCTGATGTGGCGCCCCGGCCAAAGTTGAAGTCGGACAACGGCGTTTGCCGCGAGACGTATTGCAATTGCAGGTTGCCGCCCTCGACGGTGTCGCCCGCGGCGGGGTCGAAGGTTCCGGCGATGCCCAGATCGGCGGCGAGCGTGCCGCTCACGTCCGTGATGGTCAAGGGACTGTTGCCCCCGGATTCGTCGCGGATGACGATGCCGTTGCCGGCTTCGTTGATCGAAGCGACGAGGGCCGTGGTCGTGTCCGCATTGATCTGGTCGACTACGTCTTGCAACGTATTGGCCGTCGTGAGGTCGAGGGTGGCGGTTCGGTTGAGGCGGTCGGTGAGGGACACGACGCCGCCCTGCACGCCGCTCCCGCCATGAAGGGATTTCAGGAGGACGGTGTCGAGCCCGGCAAGCAGTCGTCGGGATTGGAACGGCTCGTTGGTGTTGAACGAGGCGTTCAGGAGCCCGAGGTCGCCGGCCGCGCCCGAGACATTGCCCGACGTATCCTGCCCCGCGGTGACGGTCACCTGATTGTCGAATCCGAGGGCGCGGAGGGCGATCCCGTTGCCATCGTCGGAGAGGGCAGCCTCGACCACGGAGTTGTTGCCGGGGGCGAAATTAATCGCCCGGATCAGGTCGCCGAGGGTGGCCATCCGGTAGATATCACGACCGTTGATGGAATCGCCGCCGACCTCTTGAGCGATGCCCAGATCGGCGGCGGCAAAGCCCGTCACGTCCTCGATCTTCAGTTTCTTGGCGCTGGGACCGGTCGTGTCCGAGGTATCGGTGACGAGAAAGCGGGAGTTCACCGTCGTGGCGCTGACCTTCAGTCCGGAGGCGTTGATCGCGTCGCGGACGTCCTGGACCGTTTTGGCGCTGGTCAAATCCACATCAGCCGTGGCGCCGGTTCGGTCGGTGATGCGGATCACGCCGAGGCGTACTCCGTTCCCGCCGTTGACGGCGCGAAGGTCGGTGGAGAGGCGGAGCACGTCGGTGAGCGAAACGCCGAAGTTGCCGTAGCTGGTGGTGAAGGAGAGATCGTCGCCCTGGGCGCCTTGGGCGAAGCGATCGACGCCGTTGCCGTCGTTGAGGATGTTCAGGGAGGTCGACGAAGAGTTCCCCAGGATATCGGCGCCGTCGACGCGATCGGCGGCGACGTTGGCGACAATGCCCAAGTCGGCCGCCGTCGATCGGCCGATCCTGTCCGCGATGATCAGGTTGCCCGCGCCGCCGCTGCGGTCCTCGATGAAGATGCGGTCGCCGGTCGCCCCGTTGGATGCCACCCCCGTGACACTGGCGTGGACGTTGATGTCGGCCGCGGCGTTGATCGCGTTGAGGATGTCGTCGATGGTGAAGGCCTGGGTGAGGTCGATATCGACGGACGCTCCGCTGCGGTCGGTGATGGTGATGATGCCGCGGCGCACGCCCTCGCCGCCGTTGAGGCTGTCCAGGTCGGTGCTGGGGTTGACTCGACCCTGACCAACCTCGACGGAAAGCGTTCCCACGCCGACCGTGGAGCGGTCCGCATCGGCGAAACCTCGGCTGATGACGGCATGATTCGTCACCAGGGAGTGCACGCGGAGCGTCGTACTCCCGGCGGCGGCGTCCTCGCTCGCGACGGCGGAGAGGACGCTCTCGTCGGTGCTCGCGGCGCTGAAGCGCTTGAAGAAATTCAGTTTGATGAAGCCCGTGACGGCGTTGCGGACGGCCAGGAGTTTGGCCGAGAGCTCCAGGAACATCGTGCGCTGGGTGTCGATGCCCTTCACACGCTTCCGGAGGTCGTCGATCGGTCGGCGCTCGATGGCCATCAACTGGTCGAGCAGCCTGGCCGTGTCAATGCCGGATATCAGTCCGACGCCGGTGGAGATTCCGCTCATGGGGCTACCCCTTGGTTTAGCGTCCGCGCGCACTACGGGCGGCGCGAGGACCGCAGAGTTTTTATCGGTCGGCGGGTCGGGGAAGCTCAAGCGGCTTCGGTTACGACCCCAGCAGCGAGAGAACTTGCCGGGGGATGGAGTTGGCGATTTGGAGGGTCGCTTGGGTGCTTTGGACGAGGATTTGTGCCCGCGTCAGGGCTGAAACCTCGACGGCCATGTCCGCATCACGGATGAGCGATTCCGAGGCGGTGACGTTCTCCAGGGCGACGTTCTGGCTGTTGATGCTCGTCTGGATCTGATTCCGCTGGAGGTTGCCGAGGCGACCGCGGTAGGAGGCGACTTGGCTGATCGATTCGGCAAGGACCTGTTGGGCGGTCGTGAAGTTCTTGGTGGACAGGTCGTTGGCTTGCCCCGAATGCAAGGTGTAGAGCAACCCACCGGTCATGGTTCCGAGCTGGGAGGTGGTGATCGAATTGAGGCCCACGCTGATTTGACCGTTGGAGGTGATCTCCGGGGTAATCTGAAAGAGAGCGCCGCCGCCGGTGATGGCGAAGGTGGCGGAAGAAAGTTTCTGTCCGAAGGCCTGGGTGAGGTAAAGGCGAGCATCCAGCCCTCCGGACCGTACGTCGGCGCGCAGGCCTTGCACGTAGGCTCGTTGGCCGTCGACCAAGACCCCGGCGTCAACGCCGGTGTCGCGGAGAGTCGTCCCGTTGTTGCCGTTCACGATGAAGTTGCCGCCGATGGGGGAGACGGAGACGAAGGCGTCGGAGCCGAAGGCGGTGCTGCCCAGGACCAAGGCGCTGCGGATGTTCCCCGCAGCCGGTGTGGAGACGACGGCGGATACGCCGGTCAGCGCCGTAATGTTGTTGAGGGCGGTGCGGATATCGACGAGGGTGGCGCCCGATCCGAAGCTGAGGAGTTCCGTACCGAGGCTTCCCTTGACTTCGATGGTCGCTGCGGAGGTGGTGGAGAGGCTCCCGGTCTTGGAGCCTACGAAGCTGATTTTGGCGGTCTCGGCGGAGTGGGTCACCTTGACGGTGACGTTGCGAGTGCCGGCAAACGGCACTTGCGCGGCGAAAAGGGAAACGGAGTCGAGGGCGGCGGTGGGGACGGCGGAGACGAGGTAGGCCTGGCTGCCGTCGAGGAGCTTCTTGCCGGCGAAGGCGGTGGTGTTGGCGATGCGGTCGATGCTCTCCAGGATGGAGTCGATCTGGAGCTGGTTGGCTTTGATCTCCTCCTGGGTCAGCCCGGATTCGTTGGCGGAGGAGACGACCAAGGCCTGCAAGTCCAGCAGCAGGGCGGACGTTTCGTTCAAGGCCCCTTCGGCGGTGAGAACCACGTTGTTGGCCCGGGCCGAGTTCTCAATGGCTTGCTGGATGCCGCGAATCTCGTAGCGTAATCGTTCGGAGGCGATCAGCCCGGCCGGGTCGTCCTTGCCGCGGTTGATGCGCAGCCCCGTGCTCAGCCGTTGGAGGCGGAGGTTCAGTTCGCTTTGGTTGTCCTGAAGGCGGTGGACGGCCTGAAGCGCGGGAAGGTTGGTGTTGATCCGGCTCATGGAGTCTTCCGTGACTCATGGGATTGCCGATTGCCAGTTGCCGATTGCCAGATGGGGCTCGGACGGTCATGCCCGGCTTTTTCGGTCCCCCATCGGCAATTGGCGATTGGGAATCGGCAATTCGATCATCGTTTTCCGCCCCACGCTGGACGACGCCGTGCTACTGGAGCAGAGCCAGGGCGTTCTGCGGCTGGGAGTTCGCCAGTTGCAGAACCGACGTCGAGGCGCTGACCAGGATTTGGGCCCGGGTCAGGTTGGAGGTCTCGACGGCGAAGTCGGCGTCGCGGATGGCGCTTTCCGCCGCGGTCGTGTTTTCACGGGCAACCTGCAGCGAGTTGACGGTCGTATTGAGCGTATCCTTCTGGAACGCACCGAGCCGGCCTCTGAGGCTTGCGACCTGACTGATAGCGGCTCGGACGATGCGCTGGGTCGTGGCGAACTTCTTGCTCGCCAGGTCGTTGCCCGACCCCGACCGCAAGGTGGAAAGGAAACCGACGCCGTTGTCGCCCAGTTTGGCCGCTGAGACCTCGTTGATGCCGAGGGTCTCCTGACCGGACAACCCAACCGTCGGCGAGATGGAGAACACCGCACCGCCGCCGAGGATCTGGAAGTTCGTCGTGCTGCCGGTGGTGCCGCCGAAGGACGGCGTCAGGGTCAGGTCCAGGGACAGGGACCCGGCGCGGACCGAGGCATCCAACCCACTCACGACGGCGCTGGTGCCGTTGATTGTGACGGTCCCGTTGGCCCCGTAGTCGGTCTTATCCGCGGGTTGAGAGGCGAACGCGGTGGCGGCGTTTTCGAGGACCGACACCGACACGAAGGCGTCTTTCCCGTAGGAGGTGCTCTGGAAGATCACCGATGCGGGTCCGCCGGCGGCGGCCGACGCGGTGGCGGAGACGCCGGTCAGGTCCTTTGAGGCGTTGACGGCGGCCACGATGTTGGCGGCGGTCGTGCCGGAGGCAAAGCTGAGGACCTCAGCCCCGTAGTTGCCGCGAACCTGGAGGGTTGTGGCCTTAGCGATGGTCCCGTTCTTCGGATTAGCCCCGGTGCCGGTCGTGCCGGCGCCGACGGCGCTGACGTAGGCGAATTCGGACTTCTTGACGACGTTGATGACCGCGTTGCGATAGCTTCCGGCGGGAATCTTGGCGGCGTTGATCTGCACTTTGTTCAGATAGTTGACGGTCGCGCCGGTCGGCTGGTTGACGTTGACGCCGGAGGTCGTGAAGGCCAGGGTTCCGTTGAGCAGCTTTTTGTCGCCGAAGGCAGTGCCCTCGGCGAGCCGGTCGATGGACTGCAGGATGGAGTCAATCTGGAGCTGATTCGCCGTGATTTCCTGGGGGGTCAGGCCGGCCTCATTGGCGGATTGGTCAATCAGGTTTTCCAGTTGCAAGAGGAGTGAACTGACCTCCTGCAAGCCGCCCTCGGCGACGGACACGATGGTATCGGCGCGGTTCGCGTTGTCGATGGCCGTGGAGATGGCGCGGATGCCGGAACGAAGGGTCTCCGAGGCGATCAGACCGGCCGGGTCGTCCTTGCCGCTGTTGATGCGCAGACCGGAACTGAGCCGCTGCAACGCCTGGTTCAGCGAAGCATTGTTGTTCCCGATGGCCCGCCGTGCAACGAGGGACTCAACGTTGGTATTGATCCGACTCATCCTGGTTCGTGCCTCCAAAAGCGCCGCGGCGAGTGTGCGGCCGGTCGGTCTGACCGGCGGTTCGCCACGGAACTGTGCGGACGGGTTTCAGCCCGCCGCGGGCTCGTTCCTAGTTACCGATCCGATCCGCCGCATGTCGGATCGGTGGAGCAGCCGTAAGATCGCCCGCTCCTCTTGACCCCTCGACCCGATTCGGCGATGCGGCCGTTCGATCAGGCTCGCTGCCCGGGCGTCTGCCCCGAGCTTCCAGCGTCGAACAGTCGGGCGAGCGGACGAACAGCCGACTGCGGGACAACCCCAACAATCGTCTCACCGATAACCCGCCTTTAGTACATTCGGACCCCACATTCGGACCTGAATAACCGGTCGCCCGACAAATCGTCATTCGCGAAACCCGATAACCGGAGGCGGCACGCGGGGTAGGGGTTTCTCCCGCTATCTTACCGGACAATCCCGGACGATCGTGCGGCGCGACTTTCGTCATTTTCGGTCTCGCGTTTTGTGGGCCTGACGTTCTGACCGGGTTTCCAGTCGTCCAAAGGCCCAGGGCACGGGCCAAAGCCCCCCTGGGGTTGCGGCGCACCATGCGTCCGTAATCCCTGCCGCGACCCTGAGAGCGCGGTTGGCCATCTTGGCCGCTTCCTGACGGGCGCGGCTCTCGTGAAGGCTCCGACCGGGTAGTTTAGGCATTAACGGGAACCAGTTTTTCGTGAACGGTTTTGGCGACCAGCGCGTAGACGCTGCTGGGGATGACATCGATGCGGAGGGCGTCGGCCAGCTCCTCGATGTCGTTCTCGATCGTCGGGAGAAGCTTCACGAGGATGTCCAATTCAACGCCGACGAAGGCGGCGGCCTCGGTGCAGACGCGGAGGATGGCGTCCACCTCGGGCACTTCACACAGGAGGACCGCGATGCGGTCCGCGGCGTTGAGCACGCGGGCGACGGTTGCGACGGCGCCGGTGCCGGGATTGGGGGACTGGTGAAGATTGACGGCCGCGGAAACACTGTCCGGCAAGGTCCAATGCGATAGCACCATGGCCGAGACCTGCGCATGGGTCACGTCAACCGCTTCGAGTTCCTCTTCGAGCCTGACCGGCGCGGCGTGGGGAGTGTAGCGGGCGACGATCTTCGCGTACTTGGCGGGTATGGCCTCTGCGAGAATCGGAATGCCGATGTCGGCGAGGAGCGCTCCGATGAAGGCTTCATCGCGCTGACGGGGCAGGACAGCCTCCGCGAAATGCGAGGCGACCACGGAACCGGCCAAGGACCGCCGCCAGAAGTAGCTCATATCCAGGCCGGCGACCTTCTTTTTCGACAGCGTGTCGACCAAGTACCTGCCCAGGAGCAACGATCGAGTGCGTTTCGGGCCGAGCAACGTCACAGCCTGCTTGGGCGATACGACCTTGTTACGAACGCCGAACAGGGCGGAGTTGGCTAGGCGCAGAATCTCACTCACCGTTCCGGGGTCGGTGGAGAGGACCTTGACAAGGTCCGCATAATCGAAATTCGGATCCTGCATGATTTCCAGGAACCGCAGCACGACCTGAGGCATGGAGGGGACGGCGGCGGACTTCTTGATCGTTTCGAGTACACGCGCGTTCATCTGCGGGTTTCTCCAAAAGTGAGCGTCTGCACGGGTCTGTCGTCCCGTAATCGCGCCGTTGGCACAACCGGGCCGCAGGCTGTGGCGTTACCCCTGCCGCTACCATCGGCGAAGGAATCCGGCCGTATTAGGACTTTTGAACTGGGGTTATCGCTTGGAACGCCCTTGACGCCGGCGGGTCTCGGCGGTAGAAAGCCGGAGTCGCTGGGTGTGCCCGCGGGATGCGGGCTGAGAAAAGAGCCTTTGAACCTGATCAGGGTTGGAGGAACCGCCGGGCAAGCCGGGTCCGCCAGGAACCTGCGTAGGGAAGCGACGCCCGTTGCCGACCCCCGCCGTGTGGCTCCAGGGAGTCGTTCGACGCCTCGTCACTTCATTCCGTCGGCCTTCCCCCTGAAGGAGGACAACGCCATGACGCCGTTGCCGATCGCCGTCCCGGAATCCGCTGTGCCGAAGGATGCACGGACGCGCCAAGCCGAAAAGCCTGGCCCGGAGAATCGCCCCAAGCCGACTCAGATTCGCAAGGGGATGACGACGACCGCGCCGTTCCCGTCCTCGCGGAAGGTGTACCTTCGCGGAACTCTTCACCCGGACATTCGCGTGCCCATGCGGGAAATCACGCTTGCACCGAGTGGAGCCGTTCATGGCGACGCCCATGGGAAGCCGACACCGAATCCATCGCTGACGATCTACGACACGTCGGGGCCCTACACGGATCCGGAGGTCGCCATCGACCTTCGGAAGGGGTTGCCTCCGCTGCGACTAGCGTGGATCAAGGCGCGAGGGGATGTGCAGTGGTACACGGCCCGCGCGGTGCGCCCTGAGGACAATGGTTACAAGACGGCTGGGCAAAGGCTGGAGGTTGAGCGTTTCCCGGACTCGTCGCGCCGCCCCCCGCTTCGTGCGCAGCGGGGAATGAATGTCACGCAGTTGCACTACGCGCGGAAGGGGATCATCACGCCGGAGATGGAGTTCGTCGCCATCCGTGAGAACCAGCGTCTCGAAGCCCACGCCGAGGCGATTGCGAATCAACATCCGGGCAACGACTTCGGGGCCGCCCTCCCACGACGAATCACGCCGGACTTCGTGCGCGACGAGGTGGCCCGCGGTCGGGCGATCATCCCGGTGAACATCAATCACCCGGAAAGCGAGCCGATGGTCATTGGGCGGAACTTCTTGGTGAAAATCAACGCCAACATCGGCAACTCCGCGGTCGCGTCGTCAATCGAGGACGAAGTGGACAAGATGGTCTGGGCGACGCGGTGGGGGGCGGATACGGTGATGGACCTGTCCACGGGCAAGAACATTCACGAGACGCGGGAGTGGATTCTGCGGAATTCGCCGGTTCCCATCGGCACCGTTCCCATCTACCAGGCGTTGGAGAAGGTGGACGGAAAGGCCGAGGAACTGACCTGGGAAATCTATCGCGACACACTGATCGAGCAGGCCGAGCAGGGCGTTGACTACTTCACAGTTCATGCGGGAGTGCTGCTGCGATATATTCCACTAACTGCGAAGCGCGTGACGGGGATCGTCTCGCGCGGGGGGGCGATCATGGCCAAGTGGTGCTTGGCTCATCATCAGGAAAGTTTCCTCTATACGCAGTTCGAGGAAATCTGTGAGATCATGGAGGCTTATGACGTCGCATTTTCCTTGGGTGACGGACTGCGGCCAGGGTGCATCGCCGACGCCAATGATGAGGCCCAGTTCGCTGAACTGGATACTTTGGGCGAACTGACGCAGATCGCGTGGAAACATGACGTGCAGACGATGATCGAAGGGCCGGGGCATATTCCCATGCACATGATTCAGGAGAACATGACTCGGCAACTGGCTGTGTGCAATGAAGCGCCGTTCTATACACTGGGCCCGCTGACGACGGACATTGCACCGGGCTATGACCATATCACTAGCGCGATCGGGGCGGCGATGATCGGGTGGTATGGATGTGCACTGCTGTGCTATGTGACGCCGAAGGAGCATTTGGGATTGCCCGATCGTGAAGATGTCAAGGCCGGAGTGATTGCGTACAAGATCGCCGCCCATGCCGCGGACTTGGCCAAGGGACATCCCGGCGCGCAACTTCGCGACGATGTTTTGTCGAAGGCCCGCTTCGAGTTCCGCTGGGAGGACCAGTTCAACCTTTCGCTCGATCCCGACACGGCCCGGGAGTTCCATGATGAAACCCTGCCGCAGGATGGAGCCAAGGTCGCGCATTTCTGCTCCATGTGCGGCCCGCAGTTCTGCTCGATGAAAATTACACAAGAGGTCCGCGACTACGCGGCGAAGATGGGTGTGGACGAATCAGAAGCGATCCAAGTAGGTCTCGTCGAGAAGGCTGCTGATTTCAGGACTACGATGAAGAAGTAGATGCCTGGGAAGTGCACGAATGTCAATCGGTGATACGCCAATCGAATCAATCAACGAAGCGACCCTCAAAATGCTGATCGCCGATGAGGTCGACGAGCAACTCCGCATCGAGTACAAGGCCGAACTCAAGTACGCTACGAACGATGATAAGAAAGAGTTCCTCCGCGACGTGTCTTCCTTCGCGAATACGGCGGGTGGGGACACCTTCTTCGGGATCTCCGAAACCAAAGGAAAGCCCGTTCGAATCGACGGACTAGTCGTTGCTGATACCGACAAGCTTACCTCGACATTGGAACAAATGATCCGCGACGGACTTGAACCCAAGCTATCCGGACATCGCGTGCGTCCCATCCGTCTTCAATCTGGGAACTATGTGATCGTCGTTCGAATCCCGCGAAGCTATGCGGCACCGCACAGGGTTCGGTTTCAGAGCACACCGCAGTTCTGGGCCCGGCGGTCAAATGGAAAGTACTACCTCGATGCAAACGAGCTACGGAACGCGTTCCTTCTATCCGAAACCGCCGCGGAGCGGATTCGCGCTTTCCGAATCGACCGAGTGAGCAAGCTCCTCGCGGGGCAGGGTCCTGTCATCCTCGAGAAGGGACCAAAACTGATCTTCCATTTGATTCCGCTGGATGCGTTTCAAACAGGCCGATTTGTGGACATCAATTCCATCAAGGATCAAGTACGTTCCTTGGGGGCGATCGACTTGGGGGGTGACGGACCGCTGCCCAACCACGTCCGGTTCAACTTGGATGGATTTCTCGTGTCGCATACGCGGGGTGGCGATCCCAAGCAGGGGCTCGCATGTTGCCAATGGTTCCGGAATGGCATCGTAGAATCGTTCGGAGGCTTGTCGTCTGATGCCCAGAAACTTTATTGGAACGTATTCGAAGACTCGCTCCCCAATTCTGTCAAGAGGTTCCTTGAAGTGCAGAAAAAGCTCGGGATTCAGCCTCCGATCGTAGCGCTGCTCACCGTTTGCGATGTCAGAGACTTCACGATGGTTATTGAGACGAGTTACCAGGCCACCTTTGGAAGTGCTGACCCAATCGACCGCGACCTTCTTTTAGTCCCCGAGGTAATGATTGAATCGTTCGAATGCGATCTCGAAACCCAATTAAGGCCGATCATTGACGCGGTTTGGAACGCCGCAGGACATGCAAAATCGCCGGTGAAAAGAGAGCAGCGGGGTTGAATTCTCAAAGTTGGTTTCGGTACGACCGGCTTCCAAACGGGAGCAACGAATGAAGTGGCTCCTCGCACTCGGCGCAGCCGTATTTGTGGTATACTGGCTCGTCCGGAGGCGTGCCGCATCGAGTTCCGTACTGGAAGCTCGAATCGCTACGTCTGATGCCCTCCACTACTCGGTTGCGTTCGTCGAACTTTGTCCTGGCGTCCAGCCAGTTGAATATGTGTGGCTGTGTATCCTGCTCGCAGCGAAACTCCTATACAACATGGGGAAAGACCAAAAGCAAGCCGAAGCAAAGACACACCTCCTCGATATAATAAGAACACTCGGCGCAACTGATCTGTGGCGTGCGGGCAATTTGGTCGTTGAAGCTCTTGAGCCGATTGAGATTGCGACGAAAGAGGCGTCGGGTTCACGATTGGTTACGGCAAGAGTAATATACGTGAACCCAATGCTTCGACACATTTGGACGACTATTCCACTGAGCTGGTTTGAACATCAGTTTCCGCATTCGTTCCTTGCGGTTGTTCAGACCAGTCTGCCGAAGCTCAATGACATTCTGAGGGATCGCCTGCAGGGCGCACTTGCGAAAATGTCGGAGCTATACGACGGGAATGAGTGGGATCCTGCTTCACTGAAGTCGCTTGCCCAAGTACCTTCCCTTGCATTTTGGGACGCGCGAATCATCGTGCGCGACCGTAACTCGGTCAGGCCGGTTTGATGTCTGGTTTTGGGGACGGTGGCGGTGCATTTGGTCCTCGCGTATCGTAGACGATAGATTGAGAATAGTGATGCCGACCAGCAGACGGCGGTTTTTGAAAGGGGCGGCCGCGATGACGGCGTTGGGGTACGCGATGCTGCGCGATGACGCGATCGAGCGGGTGCAGGCCGCGGTGGCCGATGCGGGGGATGCGCCGCCGGATAAGTTGGCCGGGAATGAGGACTTCTGGGTCGTCATTCAGCAGGCCTACGACGTCGATCGCTCGTTCATCAACCTCAACAACGGCGGGGTCGCGCCCTCCCCGCGGATGGTCATGGAGGCCATGCACGCTCATGACAAGTTCACCAATCACCTTCCGCCGCGGCACTTGTGGGAAGTGCTCGATCCGCAGGTGGAGACGGTGCGCGCGGGACTGGCGAGGGCGTTCGGATGCGATCCCGAGGAGATCGCGATCACGCGCAACGCCAGTGAGGCCTTGGAGACGTGTCTTTTCGGAATCGACCTGAAACCGGGCGACGAAGTCCTCACCACCAGCCACGACTACCCGCGAATGATCAACACCCTCAAGCAGCGCGAAAAGCGTGAGGGGATTGTGCTCAAGACGTTCCCGGTCCCGACGCCGCCCAAGGATATGTCGGATATCTTCAAACTGTATGCGCAAAACATCACCCCGCGAACGAAGGTGATCCTCTGTTGTCATATCATCAACATCACGGGCCAGATTCTGCCGGTCAAGGACATCGCTCGCCTCGGACGCGAGCGAGGGATCGAGGTGATCGTCGACGGGGCCCATTCGTTCGCCCACTTTCCGTTCAAGCATTCCGATCTGGACTGCGACTATTTCGGGACCAGTCTGCACAAATGGCTCAGTGCGCCGATTGGGACGGGGTTCCTTTACGTTCGCAAATCGAAGATCGCCGACCTCTGGCCGCTGATGGCGGCGCCGCCGGAGAGTCGTGAGAACATCCGCAAATTCGAGGAAATCGGCACGCACCCGACGGCCCCCAGGCTCGCCATTGCGGAGGCGCTGACCTTCTACGAAGGCATCGGCGCGGAGCGAAAGGCCGCACGTCTCCGCTATCTTCGTGATCGTTGGGCCCGGCGACTGATGGGAAAAAAGGGCGTGCGCCTCTATACCAGTCTTGACCCCAAGCAATCCTGCGCCATTGGCACCGTGGGAATCGAGGGAATCAAGGCCGGTGATCTTTCCAAGTACCTCTTCGACAAAAAGAAGATTCTCACGACGCCCATCGTCCTCGAACAGATTGACGGTATCCGCGTCACGCCGAATACCTACACGACGCTTGGCGAGGTCGATACTTTCTGCGAGGCCATGGAAACCGTCATCGCCAAAGGACTCCCGTCGTGAGACGTTAGAGGATCGCAACGAGGCTCATGGAGAGGATCACGACGATCACGGCGACGACCCAGATCCATCGCTTCGACCGGCCGGAAAGGTCCACCGGCGTGATCCAGTCGCCGCAATGAGGACACTGCTGGGTGTCTTCGTGGACCGCCCGTCGGCAGGCGGGGCAGGAGAGGAGGTCGTCGTCCGCGGCGTCCTCGCCCTCGTCAACCCACTCCTCGTCCGCGTCGTCGTCCCAGGGCACGTGTGGATCGCTTTAGTCGCTGGGCGGCGGGTCCGCCTTGAGGACCTCGAGCAGGGCCTTGAATCGCGCCGTGTCACATCGTTGGCACAGCTCGAACAGGATGCTCTCCACGGTCGTGACCCAAACGCCCGCCTGGCGCATACGGTCTAACGCGGTTTCATGGTCCACCCCCCCGCGCGACCCGACCGCATCCGCGACCACAAACACGTCATAGTCCCGCGAGGCCAAGTCGAGGGCGGTCTGTTGAACGCACACATGGGTCTCGATGCCCGTCACCATGATCTGGGGTCGATCGAGATCGAGAATGGCCTCACGGACCTTCGGGTCGGCCCAGGCGCTAAACGTCGGCTTCTCCAGCACGTTCGCGCGGCTTTGGGCGAGCGCCGCTCGAATCGTCGCATGGGTCGGCCCCAGACCCTTGGGATACTGCTCCGTCGCCAGAACGGGAAGCTCGAAAACTCTCGCCCCGTCCAATAGCTTGCACCCCGCGGCGACCACTCGTTCCCAGCGGGCGATCAACGGCAGCAACTTTTCCTGCAAGTCGATGACCAGCACCATGGCGCGGTCGACGTCGAGTTGATCGGAACGAAGCACGGCACATGGCTCCCAGCTACGCCCAAACCCTACCGGGGCTCCCTCGCACGGTCAATTGGACAGGCAGCGTTTTGCGGTTCTTCGCCGGCGAGTGATAACATGAGTGCATGTGCGACGTGGGGGGGCAACGCCCTTGCCGAACGAGCCGAGAACCTCGATGGGAGCATGATCGCGCCCCCGCGCCACCCAGGAAGTTAGGTTCCTCCGGGAATTTCGGGATGAGATAGAAGGCAAAGGCACCCGGTTCCATCTTGAAGGTTGCGCGAGCTTTCAGGATAGGAGGGTGCCTTGCCGAGCAACGACGTTATCGAGGTTCTGGGCGAAGGGGAAGGATATCGCGTCGGCTTCTTGAAGCGGCAGCCGCCAGCGTCCGATCGCTCACCACCGGTTCTCTGGGTGGAGTTGATCCGGCGGAACGGCCCGATGGTCTGCTCGGGTTGCGGTGGCCTGCTCCCCAAAAGCTGATGCAGTCGGTAGGAGAGTCTAACCGCCCCCGGGACGG
>CAYQZH010000014.1:0-30990 GCA_964421865.1 uncultured Phycisphaera sp.
ACGAGGCAGCGGAACCGATCTGGCCAATTCCCGGCGATCCAGTTAATCATGTACCCGCCGAAGGATGCGCCCAGTGCCGCGACCCGGTCGCCGTCCATCCATTTGTACTTCTCCAACGCGGCGGCCAGTCCTTTTTGCAGATCGATCAGCGGTTTTCCACCCCAATCGCCGCGAATGGAATCGCAGAATTCTCGCCCATATCCGGTCGACCCGTGAAAGTCGACCATCACCACGGCATACCCGGCCCCCGCGTATGCTTGCGGGTTCCACCGATAGTGAAAGTGATTTCCGAATGACCCTTGCGGTCCTCCGTGAATCAGGAATGCGACCGGGTATTTCTTGGCGGCATCAAAGTCCACAGGCTTTACCGCGTAGACGTAAACCTTCTCATTATTCCATCCCTCGAATGAGAACTGGTCGGACTCCCCCATCCTTGCCGCCGCGACTTTCTCCGCATTGACCTTGGTGATGGCTCGTACGTCACTGCCGTCGGGCCGGATTGAAAACAATTCAACCGGCGCCTGTAGGGTATCCAGTCCGTAGACAATCCGGTCGCCCGCCATCAGGGGTGAAGCGGCGTTGCCTTTTTCCAGAAGGGTACGTATTTTCCCATCGGCGATCTCCATGGCGAAGATGGATTGCTGGCCGAGGTTGTCCGCCGACGCATAAAGCGTCCGCCCATTCGCCGACCAGGTGATGGATCCTGGTGAGCGATCCCATTTCTCGGCGAGAGTCCGCGCCTCGCCCTCGGGCCAGGGCTTCAACATCATTCGATACTGATCCGCCTCGTACCCGGCCCTACTCATGGCCAGATAGGCGAGCGTTTTCCCATCCGGCGAAAACGCCGGCTGCGTGTCGGTCGCCTTGTTAGCCTCGGTCAGACACCGGGGTTTCGCGGACCCGTCGCTCGGCGTCACATACAGGTTCAGGTCGGTGGACCATGCCTCCTCCCGACCGACATCACGGGCCGTGAACACCACACCCTTCCCATCCGGCGTGAAGGTGTACTCGTCCGACCCGCCGAACGGTTTCGACGGCGAATCCGCGTCCATCCCCTTCATCACATCCACCGCCGCTCCACCCGCGGCCGGGATCACGAACAAATGCGATCGCCTCCCGTCGGCCCACGTGTCCCAGTGGCGAATGAACAGCCGGTCGTAGACCCGGCCGCTGCTCTTGCGGGCGGCCGTCTCATCCAGCCGCTTCTTCGTATCCGCCAGCGATTCCCCGTCGGGGAGAACCTCCATGCTGAACGCGATCCACATGCTGTCGCGGGAAAGCACGAACGATCCGACATCGAGCGGTTCCTTCGTTACCGGCTGGGCTTCGCCGCCGTCCGCCGCGATGCGCCAAATCTGCGGCGACCCGGATCGCGTGGATAGGAAGTAGATCGTCTTGCCGTCCGGCGTCCAACGCGGGCTGTGGTCGGCGTCGGGATGGGTGGTCAACCGGCGGAGGGCCGTCCCGTCCGCGTTCACCAGCCAAAGGTCCGTTCGACCCTTATTGGCTTCCAGATCCGTCGTCCGCCGCACGAAAACGATCGTCTTACCATCCGGCGACGCCTGCCACTCGCTGAGGCGATCCATGGCCAACATGTCGTGCACGGAAAAGGGATGCGTCTTCTGCTCTTCCGCAGTCGCGCCCCCGACGGTCCACGCCCATACGACGACCAGTACGACCCTCCGCATGAAACTCATCGGTTTCGTTCTCCGGCCCGTTTGCCACCCACGCTCTTGCGCTACTTCCGTGTACTCGTTCCTCTAAACTCGGCTACGGGGAAGAGGCGCAGCACGTCCCACCCCGGCCACTCCCGCCAGGTCCATTCCAACGTGTGGTCGTCCACGATCTTGATCGTCCCACGGTCCACCGACGATCCCCACGGGCTTCGTAGCCGGGCCTTCACCGTCCAGGTCTTGGAGTCTTCGTCGAACGTCCCCGTTCCCGCACGCGTGCCGCCAAAGCTGTCAAACCGCCACGTTCGGAACTTTTTCGCGGCGGAATCCCAGGTCCAGACGCCGAATTCATGGACCGTTCCCAGTTCGCCCATCTCATATTCGCCGCGCTCGACCAAGTACCAGCCGTCGCCCTCCCAGGAGTTTTCGGTGACGCCCTTGGTCGGGAGAACCTGGTTCAGGCAGACCATCTTCGTTTCAGCCGCGGTGTCCCAGTGACCGATGAACGCTGCGAGACGTTCCATCTCCGCGGGCCGCGCTGGTTTCATCTGTTTGACGGCCTCGAGGTCCATCGTCGGCGTGCAGCCGCCGACCAGGCCAATGAAGACCACCAACGCGAACCAGCCTTCCACTCTGCGCCTCATGCGGTCGTTCCCTGCGCATCCACCATCGGCGTGGGCGTGACGGGCACACTATAGCTTGACGGGCGAGCGCGACAAGCACGCTGGGACGGACCTACACCAGCAACTCCGCCAAGTACTCAACGACGTGCATCGGGCGTACGCCGGCGTGATGTTCAATCTGCTGTCGGCAACTGAACCCGCTGACCGCAACCTCGGCCTCTCCGCGATCACGAATCGCCGGGAAAAGTCGTTGCTCACCGATGGCCCGCGCGACTTCGTA
Source organism: uncultured Phycisphaera sp. (assembly GCA_964421865.1). Lineage (GTDB taxonomy): Bacteria > Planctomycetota > Phycisphaerae > UBA1845 > UBA1845 > SBAX01. The sequence goes on from CAYQZH010000014.1 coordinate 2,577, forward strand.
GTGTTCGACCTCGTGCCCGAACGACCCGGCCATCCCGCAACATCCGCTGTTGATTTCACACGCACGATCGCCGAACGCCGCCCGCAGGACGGCGACGGCGTCGCCAGACCCGACGATCGCCTTTTGATGGCAATGTGCATGGTACAGCAGAGGACGGTCGGCCCGCCGAAAGCGAAGCGCATCGGGCTGCTCGTCCAGCACACGACGCAGGAAGCTCTCGATCGTCAACGTCTGTGTAGCGACGCGGCGTGCTCCCTGCGTTCGTACGAGCTGCGGATATTCGTCCACCAGCGTAAGGATGCAACTCGGTTCGCTCCCCACGATCGGCACGCCCGGCGGGGCCGCCCGCGACAGCCGTTGAACGTTCGTCTCCGCAAGTTGTCTCGCCTCGGTGAGCAGTCCCTGACTGATCGCCGGTCGTCCGCAGCACGCCGTCCACGGACAGTGAGCGGCATAGCCCGCGTGTTCGAGGAGTTTGACGGCGGCGATGCCCACCTGCGGCGTGAAGTAGTTGGTCCAGGTATCCACGAAATAGACCACGGCTCCGCGCGGCGTCTGACGATGCCCGAGTTGGCGCCGGTGTCGTCGATACCAGGCGCGGAACGTCGTCGTCGCCAACCGCGGCGGCGGAACTCGACGATCAAGACCGTAGCGGCGCTGGATGATCGAGCGAACCCACGCGGATCGGGCTACGACGTTGCTCAGACGCGGGAACCGAGCGGCCAGGGCGAGCCGATCGGGTAGTTCCGCGATCAGCCTCGCTCGGCGGCTCGCTCCATGCACCAGGTTCTGCTGGGCGAGGTATTCCGCCTTCAACCGGGCCATATCCACGCCGGTCGGACATTCCGTCTTGCAGGCCTTACACGACAGACAAAGGTCCATCACTTCGCCAAGCTGCGGGTCATCCAGCCCCTCGAGCAACCCGCGATTCGATAGGGCCACGCGTAGCGCATTCGCCCGGGCGCGGGTCGTGTGCGTCTCGTCGCCGGTGGCCATGTACGAGGGGCACATCGTATCGACCAACCGCTGCCGACACTGACCCACGCCGGTGCACATTCCCGCGAGGCCGGCCATCCCGCCGTATGCGGTGAAGTCCAGATGCGTCTTGACTGATTGCGCCGCGAACGTCGGCCCGTAGCGCAAGTGCTCAGTCATCGGCCAGGAATCGACGATCTTGTGCGGGTTCAGAATCCCCTGCGGATCGAAGAGGCGCTTGACCGCTTTGAACGCGGCCATGATCCGCGGCCCGTACATTTTCTCGATCCAGCACGAGCGCACGATCCCGTCGCCGTGTTCGCCGGTCATCGCCCCGCCGAACTCCAACGCCAGGTCGCTGACCGCGTCCGCGATCCGCCGCATCCGCTCCACGTCCACGGCGTCCTTCAGATTGAGCACCGGCTTGACGTGAATGCACCCTACGCTGGCGTGCGCGTAGTACCCCGCGTGCACGCCCTCGCGATCCAGGATCGCCGCGAATCGCTCGATGTAGTCCCGCAACCGGGACGGATCGACGGCGGAGTCCTCGACGAAGGAGTACGGCTGGGCGTCGCCCGACTTGGACATCAGAAGTCCCAGCCCCGACGTCCGCAGCTTCCAGACATCAGCCTGGCGGCCTGGTTCCAGCACGTGGGACACTGCATACGCCGCGTCCATCACCTCGCGGTCGTTCGACAGTCCGTCGATGCGCGATGCCAAGGCCGTGTCACTGTCGTCGAAGAACTCGACGACCAGCAGGGCGGCCGGGTCACCCATCAGAAAGTCGAACCGCGGGGCGAGTGCGGCGTTGGCACGCCCCGCGTCCACGATGAGCTTGTCCACCAACTCCACCGCCGCAGGCTTGTGCCGCAGGATCGGGAGCGTCGTCGTCAACGCATCCAGCAAAGAACGGAAATGCAATACGACCAGTCCCGTACCTTTCGGAATCGGCGTCAAGCGCAGCTTCGCCCGCACGACGATGCCCAGCGTTCCCTCACTGCCGCAGAGAATCTTGACCGCTTCGGCGGGCGTGCCCGGGGGGCCGAGCCGGTCTAACCCGTATCCGCCGTTGCTGCGCAAGATCTTCGGAAAGCGTCGAACGATCTCTTCGTAGTTTGCATCGCGGATCCGGACCAACTCGCCTTCCATGCGTGAAGCGCGATCCGTATCCAGCGGCCTGTCACCCTGAGCGCGGCGAAGGGTCTCGTCACCGGAGGGAGATGCTTCGGTGCGCTCAGCATGACATCGGTCGGCGAAGGTGACGACTTCACCGTCGGCGAGGACCACGGTCAATTCGACGACGTGATCGACCGTCCGGCCATAGACGATGGAATGCGCCCCGCAGGAGTTGTTGGCGATCATTCCTCCGAGGGTCGCGCGACTGCTGGTGGCCACGTCCGGCGCAAAATGCAGACCCTGCGGCGCCAGATAGGCGTTGAGCTGATCGAGGACGACGCCCGGTTCGACCTCCACCGTGCGGGCTTCCGCGTCCAGCGGGCCGATGCCGTTCATGTACCGCGATAGATCAAGCTGCACCCCCGGCCCCACCGCTCCCCCCGCAAGCCCCGTCCCCGCCCCGCGAGCGACGATCGACACGCCCGCGGCGCGGCACTCGTTCACCACCGCGACGACATCGTTTACGTCCTTCGGCAGCACGACCCCCAGCGGCGTGATCTCGTAGATACTCGCGTCCGTGGAGTATAGAGTCCGTGAGAGACGATCGAACCGAACCTCGCCTTGGACGGCCTCGCGCAGCCGCCAGGCGAGCGGCGGCTCGTCCTCACGCCGTACGGGAAGGCTGACCGGGGGAGCGCTCAACCGTTCACGACTCCCGAATGGCGAACGTGGTGCGGGTCAGGGCCAGCTTGCGATAGGCCGCGGCGGTTCGGTCGGCCATCGCGCTCATCGAATGATGCTCACGCACGTACTCCATCGCCGCCGCCGCCAGTCCGATCGCCTCCTCCCGATGGTTGAGCACCCCGTCGATCGTCGCCGCCAGCGATTCCGCCGTGGGATGCTCGCAGATCATGGCCGTCTCGCCCGCCCGAACGTGGTCGCAGAGCGTGCTGGGATCGGTGACCACCACCATCCCCGCGCCCATGGCCAGCAGCCCGTCCGCGTTGAACTCCGAATCCGCCGAAGGCCTGACGAAGATGTCCGCGCTTTGCATCGCCGCCGTCAGGTCGGCGAGCGGCGAGGCGAACGTCACCGTCGACGACAGGTTCTTCGTCCGCACCAAACGCCGCAGGGCCGGCTCTTGCCGGCCTTCTCCGACCAGAAACACTTGGAGCAGGTGTCCGCGCTGTCCGAGCAGGGTGACCGCCGCGATCAGCCGCTCCACCCCGCTCGCGCGCTCAAACGCGGAGGTACACAAAAGCGTCGCCACCCGCTGCGGATCGGCGAAGCACGCCGCCCGCTGTGCGACCTGGATCCCCGGCCGGATGACCTCGATCTGTTCCCGCGCAATCTTGAGCTGCGTCTCCAGCACGGTCGCCAGCGGCTCGCTAAAGGCGTGGAAGCGGACGTGCGGCCCAACGCCAAGCGGCGCGATCCGGTCGCAATCCGCCAGGGAACTCACCCCGAGCACGAGGTCTGCGTCGAACGGCCCCGCAATCGCCGACGCCAGGCGGTACGACTCCTGCGACATGGCATGGACGACCGTAGGCGGCTGCGCCGCCAACGCATCAAGCAGTCGTTCGATCCGCCGGCCCGCCGCGGGCCAGGCGATCGGCGGATGGATCGTGGACTGGATCGGCCCCAGCGCCAGAGACTCCACCCGCGGATTGGAGCTAAACAATCGGACGGAAATCGCTTGATCGACCAAACCGACCGATAGGTGCCGCAGCACACGCCCGAAGCGATCGAACGCCTCGCGCTCTACGCAGATGACCGCGCTCACCGACGGCGGACGCGCACTCCCCGGCGTCTCGGACACGCCCGCCATAACAGCACCCCCTACGCGCCCTGTCAACCGTGTGTCCCATCCGATCTCTTCGCCGTTCATTGCATCCGCCGTTCGCCCGCGCTATGCTGCGGCTTTCCGATCGGATTCCAGAGGCCGCAAGGAACGGGACGGCGCAGTGAAGGTCATTTACGGGCTCGAGGCGGTCGATCCGCCGTTGACGCAATCGGTGCTCAGCGTCGGCAATTTCGACGGGGTCCATTGCGCCCACCGCGGGCTCCTCGAACAAGCGCTCGCGTTCGCCGCGGAGACCGGCGGTCCGGTCGTCGCGCTGACCTTTGAGCCCCACCCGCTCACTATCGTCGCTCCAGCCAAGGCCCCGCCGCGCCTCTCTCTCCTCGCGGACAAGCTCCGTCGCCTCGCCGACGCCGGGGTGCAGGTCGCGGTCGTCGCCCGAAGCGAGCCCGCCCTCTTGACCCTCGATGCGGAGCGATTTGTTGAGGAAGTCCTCGTCCGCCAGTTCCGCCCCACGCACATCGTGGAGGGCCCCACCTTCGGTTTCGGTCGGGGGCGCAAGGGCACCCCCGACTTGCTCCGGCGGATCGCCGCGCGGTTCGGTTGCCGCGTGCAGATTGTCGAGCCGGTCTACACCAAACTTGACGATGGGGAGACGCTGATGGTCTCAAGCTCGCTGATCCGCGACCTGCTTTCGCGGGGACGAGCACGAGAGGCGGCCCTTTGTCTCGGCTATCCCTATACGCTCATCGGCACGGTGGTCCGTGGCGTCGGACGCGGAAAAACCTTGGGCTTTCCGACCGCCAACCTCGACATCGCCGACCAACTGATCCCCGGCGAGGGCGTCTACGCCGGAAGGGCGATGGTGGACGATACATCGTTCTCTTGCGCCACAAGCATCGGTCCCGCCGCGACCTTCGGCGGCACGGAACGCCACGTGGAGACCCATCTGCTCGGTTTGGATGCCGACCTGTACGACCGGACCCTCCGCGTCGAGTTCGACCGCTTCCTTCGCCCCCAGCACAAGTTTGCCTCGCCGCAGGACCTCATTGAGCAGCTTCGCCGCGACATCCACGCCGTCCGAACCGGCGCCGCGCAATCGAACCTTCCCGCGCTCGATACCGAGGTACCGGTCCGATGAGCGATTGCAACACGCATGATTTCATGGAAACGGCGCGGCGGATCGCCTCTTGGAGGCGGCCGCTCTTGGTGACCCATGAGAAGCCCGACGGCGACGCCCTCGGCTCGTTGGTCGCCATGCGCGCCCTGTTGCAGTCCCAGGGCACTCACCCGACCCCGCTGCTCTTCGAGCCGATCCCCGCTCGCTACGAACTCTTTAACCGATTCCCGCCCATTTCCGTCCTCAGTCGCGACCTGCACTTGTCCGACCTCGACGCCTGCGACGCCGTCGTGGTCCTCGACACCTGCGCCTACGCGCAGCTTCGTCCCATCGCCGACTGGCTACGCGCCGCGGCGCAACCCAAGCTCGCCATCGACCACCACGTCACCCGCGACGCTCTCGCCGACTCCTATCTCGTGGACGAACCTGCCGCCGCGACGTGCCTGATCCTGTACGACTTCGCTCGCGCCGCGAACTGGCCGATCGACGCGGACATCGCCGAAGCCCTCTTCATCGGCATGGCCACGGACACCGGCTGGTTCCGCCACTCCAACACCGATCACCGCGTCCTCGCCGCCACCGCCGACCTCGCGGCCCGCGGCGTGCGCCCGCACCAATTCTACGAATCCCTTTTCTTGCGGGAATCCCCGGGACGCGTGCGCCTTCTCGGCGCTGCCGTGGCGACGATGGAAGTGTTGCTCGCAGACCAAGCGGCCGTGATGACACTGACCCAACGGGCGATGGCCGATGCCGGCGCCACTGCCGCCGACACCGAAGACATCGTCAACGAACCGTTGCGAATTGCTTCCGTCGTCGTTTCCGTGCTCCTGGTCGAGCACGATGACGGGGCGGTTCGCGCCAGCTTCCGCAGCAAGCCGCCGCCCGAGACGCGGATGCCACGCTCAGATGCGACGTATCCCGACGTGGATGTGGCTGCCCTTGCCCAGACCTTCGGCGGCGGGGGACACAAACGGGCCGCCGGCGCGCGCATCCCCGGGACGCTCGCCGAGGTCCGTCGGAGCGTCGTCGAGTTTCTGAGGGATCAGTTCCAGACGCGGCCGCCGATCTCAAGTCCGCGTGAGTAGGCTCGGTGAGTCGCCCACGTACCTTTCGACGTTGGTTGCGTAGGTGCGCATCGCGGCGGCCACCGCCTCGTCCTCATCGCGGGAAAGGTCCGGGTCCATGAGCATCTCCACAATCTCCAGCCGATAGCGGAAGCCGTTCTCCGGGAGCACGAAGGCCTGCAAGACCGGTGCCCGACACCGATGGGCGATCCGCAGCGGGCCCGATGGAAAGAGCCTTGTTTCGCCGAACACGGTGACCGTCTCGGTCCGTTGATGGGGGTGACGGACGCGGTTCACGTCCATGGCGCTTCCCAGAACGTACCCCTCCGACAGACAGCGATAAATCTCCCGCGGGTAGCTGTCCGCGTAGAGGACCCGCATTCGCGCGAACTCCGGGTATCGCCGATCGAAACGCAGTTGGATATACCGCCGCAAGGCGCCTTCCTGACGGTCCCGCACCCCGGCCGTCTTGTACCCGCGCAGGGCGAGCAACAGGGAGACAACGTGCAGAGCGCCGTGATGCGACATGGCCATGTACACGCCGCGCCCGCGGGAGAGCGCTTGGTCCAACAACTCCGGGTTGGTGATGGAGAGCAGCGTCATCGCCTTGGCGCGGGAAATGCGATCGAACACGAGGTAGAACAATTTGTCGCAACGGCTGCGCATGAAGTGCTCGCGCGTCCACCGCCGCCGCTCGGCCCCGCTCGCCGCCCACCCCAACACTTGTCGCAGCGCCGCTGCGAACCGCCGCCGACGCTTATAGTTGATGAGCCATTCGACCGTCCCGAGGAGCCGGCCAAACCGATACAGACCGTTCACCGACAAGATCGAGAGCAGCGCGCTCCCCGCCGCATGGGCCAGTGTGAACGTGGTGTATTCCCACCGGTTCAATCGCGTCGGTTCGCCGGCGCGCGCCGCGTCCGACGCGGCACCCTCTGCAACCAAGGGGTCGTTCGCGCGCGGAGGACTCGAGAGGGTCAGGGGCCGGTCCAACATCGTTCCCGCCTCCCAAAAGCGGTCCGTGACTCTACCCTTGGCCCCAACAAGGATCAACCGAGTTGGAACGCCTTCTGTGCCGAACAGCCGCTTGCCCATGCGGAGTCGGAGGCTTTTCCACCGGACTACGCGCCTACGAAAGCCCGCGTTGCATTGCGGATGTGCTCGACGCGAGGCTATAATAGGAGGCAAGGGTTCAGGCATTGGGTTGCCTGGAGGCATCTCGGGTGGTCGGGCCGCCATCCGGCAACTTTCGGCCCGAGCTGATGCGCAATCGTTCAGGCGGTTTGCGGAACGGTCAGAGACCGCAACGGTTTTGACGGTTCCAGCGATCCGCCCGCCAGCGGGTGCGGCAAGCTCGGACGGAGGTGTTTCGGCGGCCTGGATTCTTGTCCACAACACGGTGACGCGGGGACATCCTAGCCAACGTCCCCTTGCGGCGTTGAAACCCGACCCGTCCCACCGCTCGTCCGTGTACCGACGAATCTGCTTGGCTGCGCGAACCACACCGGGTACGTAAGGAGTCATGCGATGTCGGACCGACGAACCCCTCGCGAAGTGAACAGCGATGGTGCGATCTCCAGCCTGGGCGTTCTGTTCGCCAGGTTTTTTGGCTCTCTTCTGGGGCCCATGTTCCTCGTGCTTACCACGATGCGCATCGTGAACTCCGGGAGCGGCTGGTTCACGAAGCTCGACGCGCTCTTTGCTTGTCTCGTAGCGCTCATGGTCGGAAGCCGGTGGGTGGAGCAGAGGTCCGGCTCGGCGACGACCGCAAAAGGTGAACCGGCTACGATGCAGGACTTCCGGCGGTACGTGCGCTCAGTGCTCCTTATCGCGACCCTGGTTTGGGTCGCGGCGAACCTCTTAGGGAACCACGTGTTGCATGGAGACCCATGAGGCGCGCCGCGCGGGCGGTCGGCGCTTGCTCCCACGGATGCTCACGGCGCACGAACTACGCTCGCAAACGATCGAGGCTTCGGAACCGGCTCGCCGAATTCGCGTAGGGTCTGGATGTGGCCTTCGACGGCCTGGCGGATGGAGTCCAAGGCCTGACCCGGAGTATCGCCGCAAGACAAACAACCGGGAAGGTCGGGTACGTATACGCTGTAGCTGCCATCGTCTGCCGGTTCGATCACCACCGTATAATCCATGGTTCACGCCTCGTTACACCTTGTCGGTCTTGTGCCGGCGGCGTTCGGGGATGGGGACGCCGTCGAGACGTCCGAAGATCATGCGCCCGGCGGAAGTCTGCAGCACGCTGGTGACAGTCAAGTCCACGATCTCGCCGAGACGTTCGCGGCCGCCCTCGGCCACGACCATGGTGCCGTCCTCGAGGTAGCCGACCCCCTGTCCGATCTCCTCGCCGGGCTTGATGACCTTCACGGAGAGCGTTTCGCCGGGCAAAACCACCGGTTTCAAGGCGTTGGCCAAGTCGTTGATGTTGATGACCGAGACGCCGCGGAGTTGGGCGATCTTGTTGAGATTATAGTCGTTGGTGACCACCTTGCCGTTCAGTTGCAGGGCGAGATCGACGAGCATTTCGTCCACGCCGGCGTCGACGGCGCTGCGCTCGGGGACGACGTCGAGCAGGCGGATCTCGATGTTCTCGTTGCTTTGCAATTTGTTGAGCATGTCCAGGCCGCGGCGGCCCCGGACTCGTTTCAGCTTATCACTGCTGTCGGCGATGGTCTGCAACTCCTGCAAGACAAAACGGGGGACGACCAACTCGGACTCGATGATGCGGGTGTTGGCGATATCGGCGATGCGCCCGTCGACGATCACCGACGTGTCGAGCACCATCGGTCTGGCCCCTTTCGTCTCCTTGGCGAACTCGACGTAGGGGATGACAAAGCGCACGTCGTCCTTGGTCTGAAGGATGAAGCTGACGGCCAAGTAACAACAGATGACCCCGATAGCGAGCTTGAGGGCACTGAAGAAGGAGGCCTGAGACGGGCTCATGTCGCCCGGAACGTAGGCGACGGCGAGGAGGTCGATAATGAGCGACAGGCCATAAGCGACGACCATTCCCACAATCAGACCGAAAAACAGCCCGGAGATGGCCGTCAGCGACTTGCGGGGCACGAAAATATCCAGGGCGAGGACGACGAAACCCGCACCGATGAACCCAATCAAGATCAAATCGCCCTGTCCGGCCATGGCCCCGGAGACGAGCCGTTGATCGGAGGCGAGGGTCAAGCCGACAGCGGTAAGGGCCAGGACGAACACGACCCGGAGCACGATCATGAACAGCGCGCCGGTCCGGGCGCTGCTCTCGGTGCTCGGGGTCGGCAGTGTGGATGAGGCGCGCATGGGCGGGAACCTCTGGACCTCTCGGCGACGTCCGCGGGCGAGCGCACGGCTTGAACCATCAAGCCGACGAAACGCGCGCGCCCATGCGGAGTATATCAGAGGCGGCCTGTGTAGCAAACGGCGGTTGCGTCTTCACTGGAAACCCGTTTTTTGACGCGTCGGCGGGCGAGGGTAGACTTGGGTCGTCGCGAAGCCTGTTGAACGGCGTCCCGGCTCTGGTTCCGCAGGTCGGGTGAACGGTGGCGGGATGGCCGAGGGACCGATTCTACCTTCTTCTTCGCTTGCATACCGAACGGGACCGGCGAGTGGTGGGACCGCTAAGCCGGCGGAACAGCCGGTCCTAGCCTCGGTGATCACCGCCGCTCCAGTACGCCGGACGCTGTTTCTCCTGGCCCTTCCGGTTCTCGCCGAGCAAATCCTCAACACGCTCGTGGGGTTGGTTGACACCTATCTGGCCGGACGAATCAGCCCGGCGGCTACGTCAGCGGTCGGGTTGGCGGCCTATGTCGCGTGGCTGGCCTCCATGCTGGTCATGCTCATCGGAACGGGGACGACGGCCCTCGTTTCCCGGTTCGAGGGAGCGGGCGATCACGAGCGGGCCAACCATTTCGCAAACCAATCGCTCACCCTCGCAGCCGTACTGGGGCTGGGACTGTTCATCGCCATGTTTACGCTCGCCCCCGGGTTCGCCCGCTACTGCCGGATGACCGGCGACGCCTATGCGATCACGGTCACGTACCTGCGGATTGACGCCGTCGCGTTCTTGTTTGAGAGCCCGATGATCGTGGGGTGCGCAGCGCTTCGCGGCGTGGGCAACATGCGCACGCCCATGGTCCTGTACGCGTTGATCAACGTGGTCAACGCGGTCATGTCGTGGAGCCTGGTGTACGGGTTGGGACCCTTCCCCGCCCTGGGGGTGACCGGAATCGTCGCCGGGACGGTCATCGCCCAGGTCAGCGGAGCGATCATGACGTTCGTGGTGCTCTGGCACGGCGGCGCGGGACTTCGCTTGGTTCGTCGAGACCTGCCGGTCGTGTGGGCATCGGCCTGGCGCATCCTTCGCATCGGCATTCCGGCGGCGGCGGACGGGGCCGTCATGTGGTCCGGGCAGTTCATGTTCCTAGCGATCATCGCGCGGCTCGCGGACCCGCCGCTGGGGGAGATTTACTTCGCCACGCATATCATCGCCATGCGCGTGGAGGCGTTCGTATACCTCCCGGCGGTGGCTTGGGCCGCGGCGACGGCGACGATGATCGGGCAGGCCCTCGGCGCCCATCAACCGCGCCGGGCCATGCGCGTGGGGCACGAGGGAGTCCTGCAATGCGGGCTGCTCGCGGTAGCGATCGCGACGTGCTTCTACCTTGGTGCGCGATTCATTTTCGAACAAATGAGCACGGACGCGATGGTCCAAGCGGCGGGCGTGCGGCCCTTTCGTATCTTGGCGATGCTGCAACCGTTCCTCGTCACGTCGATCGTGTACGTCGGGGCCCTTCGCGGAGCGGGCGATACGCGTTTCCCCCTGCTCATCACCGTCGTGGGGACCGTCCTCATCCGCGTACCGGTCGGTTACTACTTCGGAATCGTCGAACAGTGGGGATTGTTGGGGGCCTGGATGGGGATGTTCGGCGACGTACTGTGGCGGGCGTGCGCATCGTCACTGCGCTACGCGAGCGGAGCATGGATCAAGACGCGCGTGTGAGGCGAGCCGCCGCCCGGACTGACGCCGGCGGCTCAAGGGTTAGGCGTCTGGGGTGCGGGTGAGGGACTTGGGGCGGCCCGAACGGCGGCGTCGCGAAGACGCAACACGATCGTGTCATTCGCATCCGCGCCGGCCAGACTGTTGAACGCCGACGCGGCGCGATCCGCTTGGCCGATGGAGTAAAGCAGGTAGCCCCACACCAACTGGGCCTCGGCGTGGTTGGGGTGGTCGGCGAGAAAGCGCAGCAACGCGTCGGTCTGACGATCGAGGACTGCGGGGTCGGAATAAAGCGTGCGAAGGTCCATCGGGTATGTGACCAGGTCGGGCGTGGTCAGCAACGCACGGCGGATGGCGGCCGCGGCGACGTCGTAGTCGCCGAGGGCGAAATTGGACCAGGCGTAGAGGACCTTGGCGTAGCCGTCGCGTTCGTCGGAAAAGACCGCGCGAACGTAGAGGTCGCGGGCCTCGTCATAGCGACCCGCGGCGAAGGCGGCGTTGCCCTCGCTGACGGGGGGGGAGGCCGCCTGGGGCGGCATCAGGGGTTGATACGACTCCGGCGTCGCCGGAGGCGCGGCGGCGGGCGGCGGTGTACCGGGCGAGACGTATGTGGTTTCGACCGACTGAGTGTAGGTGGGGACGACGTAGGCCGGCGTGTCATCGTACGCTTGGACGACATAGGGCTGGGTAAGGTACACCGAGGCGTAGGAGTAGCCGTAGAACGGGCTGTAGTAACGACAGCCGGGATAGTAGATCGGCGGGTAGCTGTTGTAGTAGTGGCCGTACCCATAATAGGGCGGGCGAAAACGGTGGCCGTAGCGGCCATACGCGGAGCCATACCGCCCCACCACGCCGTCCACGCGAGCGGGATTCGCTCCGATGTGAATAAACCCCGAACCACGATCGCCGGCGCGGCCGATCGTGACGTCCCCCGTCGGTCGATGGACGGGCCGGGAGGTGTAAACCGGCGGACGCGAGTCGCGGGGTTGCGACGGCGACGGCGTAATCCTCGGCTCGGCCTTCACGCGAGGCATATTCGAGGCGGCTGGTTGCGGCGCGCGGATCAGCGGAACGCGTGAGACCGAGGGCCGGCTCGAACTCTGCGGCGGTCGGGCCTGGGAATACTGCGGGGGCTTCGACGAGCTTCGGTCGGCGTTGGAGATCGAGGTTGGACTGCGAAAGAACTGCGGTCGAGGGGCCGGGGCAACGGGACCGCGCGTGAAAGCGGACCCCCTCTGAGTCACCGTCGGCCGCGCAGAGGCGGCCCGGGCGGCTGTCATGGGCGCCGCCGAGCGGATCGTGCTGCGCGACGCCTCGGGCCTGGGCGATCTCCCCGATTTCGCCCCGTCGCGGGAGTGCGCTTGGGCCGCGATGGCCGCAGCCGCCGGAAGAACCATACCCATGGCACACGAGAGTACGAAATAGCGTAGCCTTGGCATCTGAGACCTCCCACTTCGCTGAACGCGACAGTGCGCGTTCGGCTACCTCCGTGGATTCTTGTCACCTAATTTAGGATATGGCGCAATAGCCCAGGAGTCAAACCAACCGGCGTCGGAAGTGGTCGCCGGGGCTGGAAAAATCGCTCTTTTCATGCCAGAAGGTCGTGTAATTGGTTCAAGCGTGTAACGGTCCGCCACGGCTTGTGTTCGCCGATGTCATGGATGCGATCCTCACGACGGATCCAGGTCGCGGCGATGCCCGCACCTGCGGCCCCGGCGATATCACTGTGCAAGGAGTCGCCGACGTGCATGACGCGGTCGGGACGCAGGCCGAGGGCGCGGAGGGCGTGGTGGAAGATCACGGGGTCGGGTTTGTAGCAGCGCACCGCCTCCGAGGAGATTACCGCGTCGAAGCGCAGGCGGTGTCGCCCGATCGCCGCAAGGAGCGGTTTGGTATCCGCGTTGGAAACGCAGCAGGTCGGTAGTTGGACCTCGCGGAGGAACTCGATGGCGTCTTCGTGGACCGGCGGGTTGTGCCAATACTCTTCCAGGTCTACGAGGAACGGCGCGGGATCGGGAAACTGCCCGAAGGCCGCCAGCGTGTCGCGCAGGCTCACCAGCTCGCATTCATAGAGCGTGCGGAAGGCCTTGTGGTTGCTTCGGGCGACGGTCGCGAAGTACCGCTCGCCCCAGGTGACCGCGAAGTCGGGTGGGGCGATGGGCAGTCCGCAGGCCTCCACGATGCGCAGGCACGTCGCCTCTACGGCTTCACGATCGCCGGCAGCGATGGTGCCGTAGAAGTCGATGAATAGGCCGTCAAAGGGTCGTTCACCCAAGCACTTCTCCGATCTACTGGCAATGATCGAGAGTATACCCGCTCCCCGATCACCGATCAGCCGGCGGTTCTCAGCGGATTGCTTTTCGGGCCGTCCCGTCCTACAAGATGGCTTACAAGGAGTCGGTTCGGCTCGCTCAAGGAGTCATTCGTGGCGGTTGCGTACAACAGGCGAACACACCGGTGCGGGGAGCTGCGTCGGAGCCATGTCGGGCAGCAGGTCACGCTGGCCGGCTGGGTCAATACGGCCAGGGACCACGGAGGGATGGCCTTTGTCGACCTCCGCGACCACACCGGCGTCGCCCAGCTTCGCTTCACGCCCGATCATCCCGCGGCGCACGAGGTCGCACGTTCGCTCCACAACGAAGACGTCGTCGCCATCCTCGGAACCGTGGTCAGCCGGGGCGAATGGACCAACCCCAAGCTCGCCACCGGTGAAATCGAAGTCGAGGTGACGGAGATCGACCTGTTGAGCCGATGCGACCCGCTGCCTTTCCAAGTCAACGACGACTTCGAGGCTGGCGAGGAAATGCAACTTCGGTACCGGTTTCTGCATTTGCGCCGACCTGAGATGCAGAACATATTTCGTCTGCGACATGCCGTCGCCCGCGCGATCCGGGAATTTTTCCATGAAAATGGTTTTGTGGAGATCGAGACGCCCTTCTTGACGAAATCGACGCCCGAGGGAGCGCGTGATTATTTGGTCCCTTCCCGGGTGAAGCCTGGCGCCTTCTACGCACTGCCGCAGTCGCCGCAACTCTTCAAACAGCTTTTCATGATTTCGGGTTTCGACCGCTATGCGCAAATCGTGCGCTGTTTCCGGGACGAGGACCTGCGGCTTGACCGCCAGCCCGAGTTCACCCAACTCGACATGGAAATGGCGTTCGTGCAGCGCGAAGACGTGATGGCCGTCGTCGAGGGCTGCGTGCGGCGCATTTTCAAGGACGCGTTGGATATTGAAATCCCCCTACCGCTCCCGCGAATGACCGAGCACGAGGCCATGGAGCGCTTCGGCATTGATCGGCCCGACACGCGCTTCGGCCTGGAATTGCAGGATGTCACCGAATTGATGCGCCAGATCGACTTCAATGTCTTCCGTGAAGCGATCGACAAAGGCGGGGTCGTCAAGTGCATTGTCGCGCCAGGAGGCGATAAACTCACCCGCAAAGTCACCGACGGTTTGACGGAGGAACTCAAAGGCATGGGCGGGGCAGGACTGCCGCTCACGAAGATCGCCGCCGGCGCTAACGGCATTGAGCTGCAGACCGGCATCGCCAAGTTCCTTCAACCTCTCGCGCCCAAGCTCGGTCAGACTCTTGCCGCAAAGGCCGGCGACACCCTCTTTTTCATGCCCGGTACCCATGCGGATGCCTGCAAGTATCTGCACCATGTGCGCACACGACTCGGAGGCATCCTCGATCTTGTCTCCAAGGATCAATGGAACTTGCTGTGGATCGTCGATTTTCCATTGCTCACCTGGGACGAAGAGGAAAACCGCTGGGCCAGCACCCACCATCCTTTCACCGCTCCCTTGGATGAAGACCTGCATTTACTGGACAGCGATCCAGGAAAGGCCCGTGACAAAGCCTATGACCTTGTGCTGAACGGAACAGAAATGGCTGGCGGGAGTATTCGTATTCATCGCCAGGACGTTCAGAGCAAGGTGTTCCGCATCTTGGGGATCAGTGATGAGGAGGCGAGGGAGAAGTTCGCATTCCTGCTGGACGCACTGCGCTTCGGCGCCCCGCCGCATGGCGGGATCGCGTTCGGCCTGGATCGGTGGGTGATGAAACTGGCCCAGGCCAACAGTCTTCGAGACGTCATCGCATTCCCCAAAACCCAGCGGGCGGTGTGTCCCTTGACCAATGCACCCTCGGTTGTCTCGAAGAAACAACTCGATGAGTTGTACCTCGCGCTCAAGCTGCCGCCCAACAAATGAAAAGTGTCCTTGCCGTTGTCATGCCCGGTCCGGGAGCGGATGGTCGCCCGCGGCCATGCGAACTCCGCGAACTGCCATTGCCCGACCTGGAACCGGACTCCGCGCTGCTCAAGGTGGAATTCAGTGAAGTGTGCGGGACGGACGTACACTTGCGCGACGGGCGACTGAGCGGCGTCCCCTACCCGATCATTCCCGGTCATGTCAGTGTCGGAACTCTTGAGCGGATTCGCGGTACTGTGCACGACGTGCACGGCCGTCAATTTGCCGAAGGCGATCGTGTGACGTTCCTCGATGTTCACCGGACCTGCAATGCTTGTTGGTATTGCCTGGTGGCCAAGGCCTCCACGCGATGTCCTCATCGCAAGGTCTATGGGATAACCTATGGCGCCGCGGACGGGCTGACAGGCGGCTGGGCGCAGTACATCTACCTCAAGCCCGGCGTGCACTGCATTCCCATGGACGGCGTTGCTAGTGAGTTGTACATGGCCGGGGGATGTTCCCTGCCAACGGCGCTGCACGCAGTCGAGCGAGGTGAAGTCGCACTGGCGGATACTGTGTTGGTGCTCGGTTCGGGGCCGGTGGGACTCTCCACGATCGGCTTTTCCATCCTTCGCGGCGCGGGCCGCGTGCTGTGCATCGCCGCTCCGGATGAGCGACTGGAGTACGCGCGGCGAATGGGCGCGGAGGATATTCTGAACTTCAGGCGACACACGCCGTCTGATCGCACTGCTTGGGTGTTGCAGCATACTGAGGGACGCGGGGCCGATGTCACCCTTGAGTGTACCGGGTCGCCGGAGGCCGTTACCGAGGCGCTGCGGTACACGCGAGATGCCGGTCGCGTCGTCATTGTCGGGCAATACACCGACCACGGCGAGACCTCGTTCAATCCCCATCTGGATTTGAATCGCAAGCACCTTGACGTTCGCGGATGCTGGGGGTCGGACTACTCGCATTTTCATCGGGCCATCGAAATGCTCCGAGGTCCGCGTACCGCGGCGCTGTGGTCGGGTCTGAAGCTCGAACGCTATACATTGTCGCAGGTCAATGAGGCGCTGGCGCAGGTCGCATCGGGCCGGACCGTTAAGGCCCTGGTCGTCCCGACGACCTAGCTCTACCAGTCCCGTAGGGGAAGCCCACCCGCATCTACCCGATCAACCGCCCTGTGCGAGGCCGCTTGAAGATCTCGCAAAGGGTGGCGTCCTTCGCCTCCAAATCAAACGCCTCGGGGTCGAACTTGTCGCCGAGCCATTCTTTGTAATCCTCGTGCTCGGGATGTTTGGGGTCGGACACGGCTTGAAGCATATTGTAATAGCCCCAGATACCGCCGCAGTCATCCGGCGGACAGGCGAGTTTGCCGTCGATGCACCGAGGATAGTCCACGCCTTTTTCGACGGGCAACGTTTTCTCGACGACGATGTCGTGCATCCAGCCATCGCCGAAGTCGTACTCGTAGACGAACTTGGATTTGGCGCGGAGGTGGAGGTCGGACAACCTCACCTTATCCTCATCCGTGACCCGATCCCCATCGTCATCGGAGGGTGCGCCAAAGTATTGCCTCTGGTGAATGAACTGATGAAGGTGCCCGCCGTCCCAGCCCATCGCGCACTGGATGACGCCGTGCAGGTCGCCGAGACGGATGTTGTCTTTGACTTGAACTCGCCTCCAGATCGGTGGCTTGCTGCCTTTGAGCGTCACCTTGAGCTGATAGATGCTAACGCCCTTCTTCGTCCGCGCCTGCGACATGGGTTCGCCTCCTGCGATCGATCCGCGCGCCGGGGCCGTGTACGGTTTACATAGCCGAACCGCCCGGCGTCGCCTCCGTTATAGCCGGAGTTGGTCGTGTAAATACTCCGAGCAGCGCGACTTGTCAATACGAATCTGCGAAGCATCGTTTCGGTCGCGGACGGTGAGCGTCCCGTCCTCCTTGGTCTGGCCGTCGATGGTGAAACAAAACGGCGTGCCGGCCTCGTCCATGCGCGCGTAACGCTTGCCGATGGACTGCTTGGCGTCGTACTGGCAGGGGAAATGCTTCTTGATTTCACGATAAATCGGCTCGCCGATTTCCGGGAGGCCGTCCTTGGCGACGAGCGGGAAAACGGCGGCCTTGATGGGGGCCAAGCGCGGGTGGAATTTCATAAACTCGGGACTAGCCCGCGATTCGTCGTACGAATAAGCCTCGCTAATCACCGCCAGAGTAAAACGGTCCGCCCCGGCTGAGGGTTCGATCACGTGCGGAACATAAGTATAAGGCGGTTTCGTTTTCGCGCTCTTTGCTTCACCTTCGCTAAACTTCGCCTTGTCGCGTTCCCAAAGCTCATCATCGAACACCGCGAACGCATCTCCATCCCCTTTGGCGGAAGTTCCATGCGCACGCAGATCGAAATCGCCGCGATGGGCGACGCCTTCCAGTTCCTGCGGTTCGTCGGAGAATGGGAATAGGTACTCAATGTCCGTGCAGGCCTTGCTGTAGTGGGCCAGCTCCTCCTTGCCCTGCTGACGCGGACGCAGTTTGTCGCTCTTGATGCCAAGCGATTCATACCATTTAATGCGCGCGTCCCGCCAGAACTCATACCACATCATGGATTCGTCCGGCTTGCAGAAGAACTCGATTTCCATCTGCTCGAACTCGCGGGAGCGGAAGGTGTAATTGCGGGGGTTGATCTCATTGCGGAAGGCCTTGCCGATCTGGGCAATGCCGAAGGGAATCTTCACACGCGTCGAACTCATCACGTTCGGGAAGTTCACAAAGATGCCTTGCGCTGTTTCTGGGCGCAGATAAGCGACACTACTGGAATCCTCCAGCGCCCCAACATGCGTCTTGAACATGAGGTTAAAGAGCCGCGGTGTAGTAAGCTCGCCGCCGCATTCCGGACAAGGTGTCACCATTCCGTCCTGCGCAGGCTGCTCGGTTGCAAGAAATCGGATTTTCGCAAGCGTGTCTAACGGCTCAACGGCGCCGCTCTTTAGTTGCGCGGCGGTGAGCGACATCGCTAAGATCGGATTGCGCACGACAGCGAGCGCTGGCGCGAGCTTCTGCCCTTTACCTCGCGCCCACTTTCCGATGTCCGTAGCATTGTGACCCCCGCCGCCGCAGATCACTTCCTCCAACGACTGCACCCAAGAAGATTCAGCCAAGAGAGTCAGGATTTGATCCGCGCGGAAGCGAGCCTTGCAGGATTTGCAATCCACCATCGGATCACTGAACCCCCCCACATGGCCGGAGGCTTCCCACACTTTGGGGTTCATGATGATCGAGCAATCGACTCCGACCATCTGGTATTCGCGGCCGTTGGGACCGGGGGGCGGGTTGCGGACGTTGTCGTACCACCAGGCGTCCTTGATGTTGCGTTTCAGTTCGCAGCCCAGGGGGCCGTAGTCCCAAAAGCCGCCGATGCCGCCGTAGATTTCGCTGCTGCCGAAGATGAAGCCGCGGCGGCGGCAGAGAGCGACAATCTTTTCCATTACGTCCGTTTCTTGAGACATTGAGCCGACCCATGTAGCGTCGCCCGTCGCGAGCGGCGCGGCCAAGGATTCCATCTCACGCGCCGCGGACAAGCCGCGACGTGACACAGACGAGCTTTTAACCGGTGTTCGTAGCGTTGGCAAATCCCGGTGCCCTAAGTCGTATCCGACGAGTTCGGCCCATCGCGCGCGCTCCGCGCTGGGATCGGTCAACCGCGGCGTACGCAAGCGAGCTTTGCGGTCGTGAAAACCGCGTGGAAGACGGCGACGTCGGACAGGTCTCTCAGGCCGTCGCGGTCGAGATCACACGGCGGCCGACCCGCAGCTCGAGCGCCCCATCCGTCGGAAGGCTGCGACGAGTGATCTTGCGTCCGATACAAAGCTTCGTACGAGGCCCACGTTCTTAGTCGGATAATATCCCTTGCACCACTGCCGGGTCAGAATAGATTTCGATGCCCGGAACTGCCTTCATAGTTGACAACGACGGTGTTAGTTCCAAGAGTTTAGCTATACGGCCACGTGCCGCCCACCATAGTCGTTCGATCGACTGGGCGTCGCGTTAGGGATTAGGGTATCGACACGTTTGAACACGAAGAAAAGGGGAATGTCAATGAACCGTCTGCTTTATCGCGTAAGGTCCTTGGTCGTGTCCGAGGACGGTCCGACGGCGACGGAGTACGCCGTGATGCTGGCCTTGATCATCATGGTATGCCTCGGCGCGATCACCGGAATCGGGCAAACCGTCTCCACCATTTTCACCAACGTCGACGCCGGTCTGCCGACCGGCACCTCGTCGTAGGTTCGCTCTGGAAGACTGTAGTTCGCGACGGCTGACGAGGCGCAATCTCGCAAGGACAACGGGCCGGGAGGATAGTTCATCGCGGCCTCCTCGCCCGCTGCTCGTTCCTTCACACAACCGACGCGAACCTCGGTGGCGGGGGATAGGCCAGGCACAGCCGTACCCGCCATCTCCACATCGACCAAGGCTTCCGGGTCAAACGTACGTTTGAAGACAAGCTTGCCCAGGGGGACTCCTCGTACTTGGAGTCGTTCTCGTTACCGCCGCGCGTCGCCCCTGGCTGGAGGCGCAAACAAATCCGCGCCGCGGACAAGCCGCTGAACGAGAAGAAAGTCTGCTCTAAGATGATTATCTACAAAGAGTTATGGCGGCTCCGCGGGGCGCGCATCACGGTCAAACATCGTAGCGCACTTTCCATCAGCCCGCTCCGAAGTAAACCGTCAGCCAGCGTGATCGGCCTAAAATCGACATCAGCCACTTCGTAACCGACAATGAGGGATCGAGCGATTCGCTCAGGTGTGATTGGGAGTCTTGTTTGTCGCCGGTCCTCACTCCACCGTCTCGTCCGTCAGCGTTGCGGGCCGAGTTGGTGGCCGCCGTCACGGCGATCATCTGCTACCTCCACGTCCTTCCCAACGACTTTTGCCACGACGACGATCCGATCGTCCGATTCAACGAGCAGGTCAGCGAGCCGGGGCCTTGGTTGACGATTTGGACCACGGACTATTGGTCCCGTGCACGAGACGAATCACCCAACCGCGACCTGCTCTACCGACCCATCGCCGTAACGTCGTACCGTCTGATCCGCGTGCTTCTGGGAGCCCATCCCCTTCCGCAACACCTGCTGAATGTCCTTCTCCATGCGTGGGTCGCGGCGCTGGTGGTGCGACTGTGCCGTCGTATGGAGCTCGCCGACCCTGTCAGCTTGGCGGCGGGCGTCTTATTCGCGGTTCTCCCCGTCCACTCGGAAGTCGTGGCCGGCATCGTCGGGCGCGCGGACATCCTCGCGACGCTCGGCGTGCTGGTTGCCATCTTAAGCCATCGCCGCTCACTTCTCGCGGCGTCCGGAGCGACGTCAGCGGCTTGGCGCGTCGCTGCTGCGTTGGCCGCATTCGGGGCCATGGGGGCCAAGGAGAGCGGAGTCGCTGCCGCACCCCTAACCGTCTTGTGCGACGCCTTCTGGACGCGATGGCGACAAGATCGCGACGACGCCACGATGTGGTGGAGCTGGCGCACCGCGAGAAGATTGGCCTATCTGCTGTTCCCCTGCGTGCTTTACGTTGTTTTGCGGTCTTACGCCCTCGAAGGCCATCTGCACGAACGGGCGGCCCTCACCAAAACGATCAACGTGCTCGTGGACTCGCCTCCGTGGCAACACGCCCTCGGCGTCGTGCAGCTCTGGGGGATGTACTGGGCGAAAACCTTCTGGCCCGGCGTGCTCTGCGTCAACTATTCGATCAACGCCGTCCGCTTGGCGACCGGTCCGCTTGACCGGCACGTTGTGCTGGGCGTCCTGATCGCCGTGGGACTCATCATCTTCGCGGTCGTCCGATGGCGAAGCAACGACCGTATGGCCGCACTGTCGGCGGCGGCGCTTGCCGTCAGCTATGCGCCAACAGCCAATGCTCTGGTGCTGATGCGGGTGTTTTTCGCCGAACGCATCTGGTATCTGCCCTCGGTCTGGGCGGCGGTCCTGATCGTTCTAGTTGTTGCGCCCTTGTTGCGCGTCCGGGTTGTTCGAGCGGTCGGCGTCGTTGTGATTCTCGCCCTGGTGGCGCGGTGCTGGATCCGCAGTGCCGAATGGCGGGACAACGGAACGCTCTACGCCGCTGCCTACCGCGATCATCCGCAGGCGGTTGGCTGCTTGCAGCCATACGGTCAGTGGCTCGTCAACAACGGGGCGTATTCCGCCGGCGTCGACCTGCTCGAACGTGCGATCGAGATCGACATGGGTTACACCGACGCCCATCGCACGCTGGGGCAGGCGCAGCTCCGCGCAGGCCATTGGCGCGAGGCGGTACGACACCTTCAAATCGCCGACATGCAGGCGCCCGGCCACTCGCCGACCGTGGACGGCTTAAGGCGGGCGAGCCGCGAGTTATCTCGAAAGGAAGGTGAGCAGCTTGACCAGCTCGAACAGACGGCCGCGGACCGCCCGGACGATGCCGAGGCCGAAGTCGCCGTGATCCGCAAAATGCGCGACTCGGGACGAGTCCACGAGGCGATTGACCGACTCCGCACGTGTGAGCCGCGTTTTGCGTCCGTCGTTGTTTGGCAAACCGAGTACGCCGTGACGCTGGTGTATCTCAACGATCGTGACGGGGCGATCGCTCGGTACGAATTGGCGTTGGGACTAGGCCCGAACGACCCGCAACTCATGGTGGAGTTGGCCATGCTGTTGCTGGAGCGCCGCCAGGGCGACGACCTGGGCCAGGCCTGGGACCTGGCCGGCCGGGCCTCACGGCTTGCGCCTGGCGCGACGTCGGTACTCGTCTGCCGCGCGGAGCTCCTCGCCCAACGAGGCGACCTGCACGGCGCGATCGCTGCGTACCAAGAGGCTATCCGCTCGCTACCGCCCGACAGCGACCAGCGTCGAGTGCTGCAACAACGAGCAAGGGCCCTCGGGCGCTGACCTTTCAATTGCCGATTGCCGGTTGACAACTGCGCGAGACCCCCGCTCTGGCTAGCGCCCGATGCTTTGTTTTTTGAACTATCATCGTCAAATGGCTTCGTTCCGAAAGTACTCTTTTTTCCGAGTGTCACAGGATGGCACCGTGCGAATGGCGGGAGCGAAGCCACGGAGCCACGGAGCGACGAAGCCACGCGGCGAAACCACGAGAGAGGAGAGGCACGAAAGCCCGAAGGGACGGAGGCAAACGCCGAACAGTTCAAACGCGACAGACGGGCGCCACGAAGGGCGCCGAATGGGTGGACGGTGCCCATCAACCGGAATAACGCGCCGGGCGCTCGGTCGGGGAAAGGGGTTTGGGCGATCGGGGACGACGTAATAGGTGACTGTCCCTCTGGCTAGGTGACTGTCCCTCCGGCCCTCCGGCCCCAATCGCGAGCTATGGGCGACCGGATGGCGTTTGGAGCGCGTTACGCTCCGCCAAGGCCTGTTTCGTCTTTTCGAGTTCGGAGCGGAACTTCCCGACCATATCTCCTATCGTTCCTCGCTCTCCGCCGAGTTCAATCGCTTGCCCAAATAGCTTCTCAGCGGCTTCTATTTTTCCACCGCAAGCGCGGATCGATCCAAGGTGGTACAAAGCAACCGGCTTGAGATAGGCATCGCCGTGTTCCACCGCAAATTGAAGGCCCTCGGCACCCTTCGCGTAACGATCATCTTTGGTCAAGATTTCCCCTCTCTTTAAGAACTCGCCGACTTGATCCTTGCGCGCACCGGGGATTCGCGCTGCCCGAATTGCGTTAACGGAATCCCCCGAAGACAGCGCCCAGTAACACATCCCCGCGTAGAAAGCAGTGTAGGGAGCATAACTAGAGTCGGGAAACTCTTGAGCCAGCGGCCAGAGTGTGTCCGCCCAAACCAAGGCGCTTTCCGGTGTGCGTTTTTCGGAACCGAACATGTCCTGGGGGTCCCTCAACCGCGTCGCCTCGAGAAATTCGTTGATTACCATGATCGCGCGGTAGTCGGAGCCATCTTTGCTCAAAATCCATCGGTTGAAATCCTCAGCGGCGTCCGCGAATACATCTCTCCCGAATAGGTCGCGAAGTACAGTGGGCTCTGCCAGGCGCTGAACAAATGCACCGTCCATGACGCCAGGTTTTGTCACTTGTGCGCGACCCAACTCATCTAGTGGATCTCCTTCTCGTCCTCGGAATGTGACATGCAGGTGAAAATAGTACGTTCCCAGTTCGTCAAAAAGGAAATCGGCGACACCATTTTCCGGTCGTGCGAATACCAGCGCAAGCACTGTTGTTTTCCCTCCATCCTCACGGACACTCCAAAACGGTTCGTGATGCCGAGCAAGCCCCCCCTGTGCGTCGGTCGACTGGAAGTTGATTCCATCGCGACTAAATGTTACGCCGACCCCGAGAACCTCGCCGCGAGTAGGAAAGGTCCCTCTGACAACGGTGGCACTCTTGAGACCCGGAACGTTGTCGATCGTTACCGTCATTGCCTGCCCATGACAGATCGCGACGGGATAGAATAAGATGACAGTGCCTAACCATAGCCGACGTAATGTGTACTGTGTATAGTCGCGCATTTTCTGATTCCTCCTATGGTCCAGTGTACTCGCGCAGCTTTCTTAGGTTCGAAGCCTTGAGCGGCAACAGTTGTCCGGGCCCCATCGAATCCATCATGTCGATTGGTGGATCACCACGACCTATGTTGTTGTGCGGTAACCCGAACGTATGCCCGATTTCGTGCGCGACGGTGTATTTTTCAAGTCCAGCGAATCCTACTTCCCCAAACACACCACGGAAAACCGCGCAGATCCCTGTGTAGTTAGGGCCGCTAAGCCCAGTTCGGCTTCCGTCGGCGTGCGTGTTGATGCCTCTGGTGATCCCAATGCCCACTTGATCCTCGGTGTCCGGATCGCCGTCTTGCGTTTCTTCCGCCTGCCACGCTGAAACGACCATGACGGTCCAGAAATCGAGTGTGGAAACAGGAAGCTGCCGCACCGTCGGCGCCTTGGCTTGGTCCCATAGGGCTTTCCCGTAGTTGCCCCCCGCGCCAAAGTCTTGATTTCGAAGGAACGTGGTGATCGCGCCGGTTCCGCTGACTGACGCCTCAGGGACCGGTTCGATGTAGCCTGGGCGGTAACGTTCGGCAAGGATACTTAAGTCCGGTGCGAGAAGCACGGAACCACCGCCAGCATACGTATTGTCACAGCCCCATACCTTGGCTTGGAACGCTGCAGGTTCGCTGAGGTCATCGTCGCTCAGCGTCGTGCTCCCGGAGATTACGCCGCCAAGACATGCCAAGCCACTTTGCCCGCCTCCGCAGTCGGGAAGGTTGATCGTAACCGCGTCGTCGTAGGTTAACGGTCCCTCGTTGCTCACATAATCGACGGTCCGCGCGACGGTGACGGAGTTTCCTGCGGCGTCCTTCAAGTCGACATATCCTTGAGTAAATTGCTGGGTGTTGGTCTGGCCTCCGCCGGAAGGTGGATCATTTACATCGAACACGACCTGGGTAGGCACGGGTCCAGTGCGCGGTTCGTTCCACGGCATGACAAAGGTGTTCTGGACGAACGTCGGGCGGACCATCGTGTCCGTCTCCACGTGCAGCTTCCGCCACACGGTGAGCATGGGGCTCCAGATGAGCGGGGCGGAGTAGCCGGACCACGAGCCGCCGAGAACGTTGAGGGCATCGGCGTGTTGCTGTGGGTTGACGGTCTGACCTCCATACGTGGTGCTCTGGGTCAGCGCCGCTTGGATCAGCGAGCCCGCGGCGCGGTAGTTGTTTCCCGGCTGCATGGAGACGGTGAACGTGACGCGGGCCTTGCCTTGGGAATCGGTGGTCGGGGCGGAGGGAGGCGTCCACGGCACGTCGCCGCTGGGGCGGTTGTCGGGACCGGACGTCGGAGTCGAGTCGATCAGTCCTACGTCCGGCATCGATGGATTGAGTTGATCGAACGGATCGTCCACGTCAAAGACCTTGAAGTACACCGTAACGCCCGCGACCGGCGGGGCCACCGTGGCCACCAGTTTCACCTGCCGCCTGATTGTAGGCGTCGAATCGGTCGGTGACAGCTTGTCGGGAAAGATGCGGACGCCGCCGTTGATCGGAGCGTTGGCTTCCAGGTCCGCGTTGCTCGGATCGGCTTTCTCCCAGGTCAGCGAACCCACGGCCAGCACCACGATCGGGCCGGTGGTCACGGTGCACGTGTGCATTGTGGAACAGCACACCGTCGTCAGCGACAGGGGAGCCCCGCAGGCCGAGCTTGGACTGCGCCCGCTCGCATAAACCGCGGCCGCGCCAGGCCCGAATGACAACGCATCACCGGTCTGATCGGGATTCAAAAAGAGGCCAAAGGCGCTCCCGCCGACGTCAACGTGATACTCCGATGTATCCGGGCAGCTGCATATCGGAAGCACGGGCCCCCAACCGATGGAGATGGGGACGCGAACCAGGTCGTTTTCCCCGGCCACCGGGCCTAGGTCGAGGTAATCGGCAACGCCGTTCCCGTTGTCGTCGTCGTTGTTGACCAGAAGCCTCAGGGGAGGCGTGGCGCTATGGGTCCAGCCGTTCTGCGTGCAGGTATCCACCCGTTGCCCGATGTCCTGATGGGTGCAAGCGCCGGTCTGCCCGTTGCAGGTATCCCACGTGCACGGATCCCCGTCGTCGCATACTTGAGCATACACGCATCCCGAGGCGGGATCGCAGGACGACAGCAGACAGGGATCGGTCGTCGAACAGTCCACCGTCTGCCCGCGTATGCAAGCGTTGTTGCTGCAAAGATCCTTCGTGCAGGCATTGCCGTCGGCGCAATCCGCGTCGATCAGGCACGCGACGCAGGCTTGAAGCGTCTCGCTACAGAACTGATCCGGGATGCAGCGGGGCGTGCCGGCCCGGCATTCGGTCGCGACGCACGTCTCGACACCGGTACAGAACCATCCGTCATCGCATTCCGCATTGCTGCCGCAACCGTAGCACTCATGCGTGGTTTCGCGGCAGGCCCTGGGGGAACACGGATTCACACCCGGTTGACATCCGTGGGCATTACACGTTTCGACGCCGTTACAGTATCGACCGTCGTTGCACGCCGCGTCGTTCGGAGCGTGTTCGCACGATCCGCTCGCGGAGTTACAGGAGTCGGTCGTGCAAGGAACCTTGTCGTCGCAGGGACGCCGGGCGCCGGTGCAGCTTCCTGCGGAGCAACGATCGTTTTCCGTGCAAGGATCGTCGTCCGTACAGGCGGCGCCATCGTTGCCCGGTGGATGCGTGCAGGCTCCGCCGCCGCAGAGGTCGCGCGTGCATGGGTTACCGTCGTCCGTGCAGGCGGCGCCGTCGTTTCCGGCCGGGTGCGTGCAAATGCCACCGCCACACACGTCGAGCGTACACGGGTTGCCATCGCTGGCACAGGCGGCGTGTCGTTTCCGGGGGGATGTGTGCAAACGCCACCGCCACACACGTCGAGCGTACACGGGTTGCCATCGTCAGGACACGGGGCGGTGTTTGCGGGATGGGTGCAGGCGCCGCCCGCACATACGTCATCCGTGCAGGGATTCCCATCGTCAGGGCACGATCCGGATCTTGCCGGGTGCGTACACGCACCATTCGAACAAACGTCGCTGGTACACGGATTCCCGTCGTCGGCACAGACGGCACCGTTGTTGCCGGGAGGGTGTGTGCATGTCCCACCGCCACACACGTCGAGCGTGCACGGGTTGCCGTCATCCTCGCACTGCGGTCCGCTGATGGGGGGATGAGTACACGAACAGTTATTGCAAACGTCGTCCGTACAGGGGTTTCCGTCGTCGTTGCACGGTCCGCCTTGACAAGGGTGATAACACCGCCCACCGGAGCAAAGGTCGTAGTTGCAGAAGTTGCCGTCGGAGCAATTCAGGCACACGCAGGGGTCAGATGCACATGGATCCCAGGGGCAGACCGCGGCGACGGCCTCTTGGATCACCGCACCCGGCGAGCGAGGATTATCCGTCGGTTGCCCGCACGGGGGAGGCTCCGGGTCCGGGGGACCGGGCCAGGGCGACACAGGGTCGGAGCACAGCAGAGCCGGGACACCTCCAAGTCCCGAGTGTAGGTCAGGGTCCAGAAACGATTGCGCGTCGAAACCCATCAACTCAAAAAGAAGGGTGTACGTCGCCTCGCCCCATTCCGTCTGATCTTCCGGCGCCGACTCGACCTCTGCGATCCCTTCCTCCAACGGTCGAATACCCGCCGCGAGCGGTTCGGATGCGACGTCCAGGTTCCGCTCAAGGTTCAGCAGGGCCGCACTCACGTCATGCGGCTCGAAGAGCAGACGTCCGTACACATAGAGTTTCCCCTCCGCGTTGTCCCGCCAGTAGGCGAGGTAACCCGGACTGACGCGAGAATCCTCCGCCGGCATGGCGGCCTCGTGCACAAGGAAGACGCCTTCCTCGTCCGTCACCACTGTGCACAATTGGACCTGGCTTCGGGTCAAACGATCCATCGGTTCGGGCGTCACCGTCGCCGGGCGAACGCGATGCTTCGCCCGCCCGCTGCTCCTGGGCATCGGTTGTCGGCAAGGCGACAACCGCCAAGGTCACGGCGCAACGTACTCACCGCAAGTGAAAGGGGACCGGATCACGACGGGTACCCGACAGGTTCGCTTTCATTCTGCCCTCCACCGGGCGAATTGTCCGGACCAAAACAGTCCAATAACCTACCTATAACATACTCCAAGCGTGTGAACGTGTCAACTGTCAACTGAGGATAGGCGTTTTTCAATCGTACATTCGACGTCTGTAGGTGTATCCTTAACCGACGCGCCCACTACCCGCGGTATTCGCATCGTGCGGTGCATGTCTCGGCTACCGTTACCTGGGTAAGCAACGGCAATTCGGGCTTGAGGCGAGTCCATATCCAGCGAGCGAGGTTTTCGGCGGTGGGGTTTTCGAGACCCGCGACTTCGTTGAGATAACGGTGGTCGAGTTGTTCGTAGAGCGGTGTAAACGCCCGTTTGATCTCCGCGAAATCGAGCAGCCAACCCGCGTGCGGATCGATCTCGCCCTCGCAAAGCATTTCGATGCGAAAGCTGTGGCCGTGCAGGCGGGTGCACTTATGGCCGGCCGGGGCGTTGGGCAGCCGGTGGGCGGCCTCGAAGGTGAACTCGCGGGCCAATCGAACCCGGTGACCGGTCTTGCTGGGTGCCCCACCGCTTGCGGTGGGGGACGGATGTTCAGCTCCGTGAT